>CAYXCX010000014.1:2660-16160 GCA_964463405.1 uncultured Clostridia bacterium | reverse complement strand
CCCTGTACGGGCTGCATCGCTGGTCGTTGGTGTACCTGTACTGGCGTCATCGTCGCAAGGCCCCGCAGGCGGCGGGGCAGTTCGAGGACCTGCCGCGGGTCACCATCCAGTTGCCCATGTACAACGAGGCGGCGGTGGCGGAGCGGATCATCTTCAAGACCTGCGAGATCGATTATCCCCGCGAGAAGCTGCAGATCCAGGTATTGGACGACAGCACGGATGAGACGGTCCAGATCGCCTCGCGGGCGGTTGAGCAGGCCCGCTCCCGCGGCTTTGACATCCAGTACATCCACCGCAGCGACCGCACGGGCTTCAAGGCCGGGGCGTTGGAGAACGGGCTCAAGACGGCCAGCGGCGAGTTCGTGACCATCTTCGACGCCGACTTCATCCCCGAGCCGGAGATCCTCCATCGCTCGGTTCACTACTTCAGCGACCCGGCCGTATGCGTGGTCCAGACGCGGTGGGACCATCTCAACCGCCAGGACAGCATGCTTACGCGATCGCAGGCGATCTTCCTGGACGGGCACTTCGCCATCGAGCACGTGGCCCGCAATCGCAGCCAGAGGTTCATGAGCTTCAACGGGACGGCAGGCACGTGGCGCAAGAGCGCCATCGCCGACGCCGGCGGCTGGCAGCACGACACCCTGACCGAGGACCTCGACCTCAGCTACCGCGCGCAGATGAAGGGCTGGCGGTTCGTCTACCTCCCCGAGCACTCCGTGCCCGCCGAGCTGCCGGTCGACGTGGTGGCCTTCAAGGCTCAGCAGCACCGCTGGGCCAAGGGCTCCATCCAGACCGCCAAGAAGCTGCTACCCAAGATTTTCCGCGCCCGGCTGCCGCTGCGGGTCAAGGTCGAGGCCTTCTTTCACCTGGCGGCCAACATGGCCTACCTGCTGATGGTGCCGTTGTCGATCTCCATCCTGCCGGTGGTGCTGATGCGCCGCAATCTGGACTGGGGGCAGATGTTCCTCTACGACGTGCCCCTGTTCCTGATGGCCACCGCCTCGGTCACGGCGTTCTACATCGTGTCGCAGAAGGAGCTGTATTCCAACTGGACCGCCACCTTCAAGTACCTGCCCCTGCTCATGGGGCTGGGCATCGGTTTGTCGGTGAACAACTCGTTCGCCGTCGTCGAGGCCCTGATGAACAAGGAATCGGAATTCGTGCGCACGCCCAAGTTCGGCATCGAGAAGAGGAACGACAGCTGGGCGACCAAGAAATACAAGGGCAACAAGAACCTGATGATCACCCTGGTCGAGCTGACCCTGGGGTTCTATTTCACTTTCGCCGTCATCACCTGCGTCAGCGAAGGGGTCTGGCTCACCCTGCCCTTCCTGCTGATGTTCCAGTACGGCTACCTGTACATCTCGTTCCTGTCGCTGTCGACGATCTTCAAGCACAAGCTCCTGGTCAAGAAAGCCAGCGTCAGCGTCGCCGGCTGAGCTTCAGGCCGCCTATGCCAGCTTTTCCGCGCGCCGTCCGCCCTCCGCTGCCGGCGCCGGCCAAAAACCCATGAGGTTCAACGCCTATTTCGTCCGCCTGGACCATTCCCAGGACGCCTTCCAGGGCAACGTGCAGGTCGGCGGCCAGACGCTGACGGCCAGTTTCCGCCGCATCGGCGCCGGCCTGTTCACGATCCATTTCAAGGGCCAGGTGGAGCTTGCCTTCCGCCAGGCGGTCGAGTTCAAGAATTCCCGCGCCGGCTTCACCGTGCTGCTGCCCGTGCTGTCGCAGTACAACCAGCGCAAGCTGAAGCGTTTGGGCGAGATTCTCGCCGCCATCGAGGCCATGGACTTCCGCAGCGTCGTCGCCGCCCTGCTGACGGTGGAAAACTTCCTGGAGCTGGAAGGGCTGCTGTTTTTCTTTTCCCTGGAGCGCCAGCAGGCGGTCGAGGCGCTGACCGGGCTGGAGCTGGAGCGGCAAGCCAAGGTGATCAACCTCAATTACCTGTACGTCACCTCCTGGGAGCACTTCCGCGAAAGCCTGGCCGCCATGGAAGCGGTCCTGCGCCAGGCCTACGAGGCGCGCGAGCGCACCGTGAAATTTTCGCGGCTGGAGAAGGAGGTCCGGGTTCCCCAGGAATCGGTTTTCTTCCGCTACCTGCTGCGCAAGTGCAGCCTGGAATTCCCCTGCCGCATCCTCTCCCAGGCCCTGGTCTTTTCCCAGCTGCCCCTGAGCGATGAGGAGAAGGCGCGCATGGCCGACGTCGAGAAGGTGCTGCGGGCGAACCGGCTGCCGGTCTTCACCTTCGAGAACGTGAGCCGCAACACGGCCTACACGCTCAAGCAGATCAACGACGCGCTATGGACCCTGCTCAACGAGGGGAAAATCCTGCAGCTCGACGAACGCCATTTCGCATTCAGCGAAGAGCACGGCAAGCTCATCAACCGCCTGAAAAAATTCAAGCGCAACCAGGGAGACGTCCTGACTTTTGACGACCTGCGCGAGATCACCGGCTATAGCCGCAAATACTTGATCGTCCTGTTCGAATACTGGGACCGGCAGGGCATCACCTGCCGGGTGGGGAACCAGAGAAAAATCCTGCTCGGAGCCTGACCCGGGCCTACTCGATGCCCAGGCGGGCCTTGGCCGCGGCCAGGATTTCGTTGTAAATCTTGATCTGCTCCGGCTGCGGCTGCCCCTTGGTCTTTTCGAAGAAAACCAGGTGGTCGAGGAGCTTCAGCGCCTCGGCGGAATACTTTTCTTCGTTCAGCAGGTGGGCTTCGGCCAAATACTCGATGGCGGCGTCGAGCTCCTGGTTCTGGTTGAGCAGGATGCCGAGGTTGTAGCCCACCTGGGCGCTGCGCTTCAGGGCGAATGCCGCCTTGAAGTTCTCGATGGCCTTGGGGTTGTTCTTGACGCGGGCGTACCACGTGCCCAGCAGCTTGAGGTGGTCAGGGTTGGGATTGTCCTGGCTGATGGCCTCGAAGCCGCGGATGGCGTCCTCGATGCGCTCGTTCTTGCTCAGGTGGTCGCTCAGGTGCTTGACGAACTGGATCGACTTTTCGGACTTGTCGAGCTTGTAGGCTGCGATGGCCTTGTCCAGGGCCTGGACGGCTTTTTCGGGATCCTGGGCCTTGGCCGCCAGCAGCTGCACCTGGATGCGCAGCGCCGGGGAGGCATAGTTGAGGTCGATGGCCGACTGGGTGCCTTCGCCGCTGCGCAGCGAGTTGGCCAGGGTGACGATTTGCTCGGCGTAGTCGTAGGACTTGTCCAGGTCCTTCTTGGTCAGGTTGTAGGCGTTGGCCAGGTACAGGAACAGGGGAAGCTTGTTGCTGGCGTCGAGATCCTTGTACGCCAGCGCCTTCTCGCCGAACTGGATGGTCTTGTCGTATTGCTGCAGCAGGTAGGACGTTTGGGCCAGGTACACGTACATGTACATGGAATAGCGGTCTTCCTTGGCCCCGTACTTATTGTAATAGGCTTCGAGCTTCTGCATCTTGACCTGGAGGTCCTTTTCGCCGACCAGGGCGGTCCAGGTGTCCACCTGTTCCTTGTCGATGGCCGAAGCCAGCGACAGCGCGAGTGCGATCGTCGCGATGATGACAAAGGCCGCTTTTTTCATGAGAGGGTTCCTCCGCATTGTCTGACTCAAGAAAGCATTATAAGAAATTCGCTTCATCAATGTCAAGTTGACGGCGGCGGCGCCGCCATTTTCCTCCATTTGACTAAAAACCGTTCTCCCGGTACAATCAAGCGGTGATCAAGGCAAGGTTCTTCTTCCGGCTTCTCCTGCTGCCGCTCCTGCCCCTTGCCGCCCAGGCGCCCGCCGTCAGCTCCTTCGACCTTCCCAACGGCCTCAAGGTGATCCTGGCTCCCAGCAACAATGTTCAGGCCGCCTCGGTCTGCGTCTACCACATGCGCGGCGCCCGGCAGGAGCCGGCCGACGCCCGAGGCGTCTCCTACTTGTACCAGTACCTGATGTTTGACGGCAACGAGAACCTGGAGCCCTTCGATCACGTGCTGTTCATCAACAAGATGGGAGGGATCGTCAGCGGCCGGGTGAACTACGACAACGCCGTCTTCTACGACGTCCTGCCGGCCCAGGAGATCAACGTCGCCCTGTGGCTGGAGAGCGAGCGGCTGAAGAGCCTGCGCTTGAGCAACGCCAACATCGATTCCCAGAAGAACCAGATCGTCGCCCGCATCAGCCGCCTGCTCGAGGCGAATCCTGGATTCCGCGCCCAGACCTGGGTGAATTCCCGGGTCTTCGAAGGATCGGCCTACGAAGTGCCTCTGTATGGCGACCTGAACCGGCTTCGCGCCCTGGGCAACGACCGGGTGCGCGACCATTACCAGCACTTCCAGAACCTGGCCAACGTGCTGCTGATCGTGGCCGGCAAGTTCGACATCCACGAGCTGCGGGCGGGGATCAACCGATTTTTCCAGGACCTGCCCCCGGGACGGCGCGTGGTGCGGCCGGCCTTCAACGCCCAAACCCCCCGCCGCGCCCACCAGAACAGGAACTGGGTGCTTCCGGGACTGAAAAAGCACTTTGTCGTCTACGGCATCAAGGCGCCGGCCAAGGTCGCCTACAACTATATTTACTTCGATTTCCTTCGCGCCTATCTGGTCGATCCGCGCCTGGGGCGCCTCGATCACGTCCTCAACACCGTGAACAACCTCGATGTCGAGATCGAGAGCGCCTTCACCGACTACATCGAGGCCAACGCGCTGACGATCCAGATCTCCAGCCCCAAGCGCTTCAACCTCGAAAAGGCCAAGTACATTGTGGAGAAGGAGTTCCAGGCCCTGGCCGGGAATCCCATCAACAACAACGACCTGCGGGCGGTGCGCTCGCTGCTGGAGCTCGATTTCTTGAAGGCCATGGTCTCGCTGGAGGAGCGCTGCCAGCGCATCGGCGAATTCTTTCACATGTTCGGCGAGTTGAATTTCTCCGACGTCCAGTTGCGGCGCCTGCGCCGCATCACCCCGTATGACGTCATGGAAAGCGCGAAAACATACCTGGTCCGGGAGAACCAGGTCGTCCTCAATGTCTACGGCGAGTAGGAGCGCCCCGGCGCGCCGCGCCGGCTGCCTGCTGGCGGCGCTGCTGCTGCTGGCATGGGCTCGCGCCGACGCGGCGGATCCCAGGCTGTTCTCCTTCGCCACCTCCAAGGGGCTGCCGGTCAAGGTGCTGCAGGACAACGACCTGCCCTTCATTCACGCCCAGCTGCTGGTCTATCTCGACGGCGGGACGCAAACCCATTCCGCGCAGGCCATCCTGCAGCTGGCGCTGCTCAACATGTTCGAGCGCTCGCTGAATGCGCCGCCCTCCAACCTGATGGACCTGCTGCAGCGCCAGGGCGGCGACTTCCTGGTCGAACAGAATCCCGAATTCGTCAGGATCAGCCTGAATTTCCTCCCCGACCGCCTGCCGGCGTTTTCCAGGCTGCTGAAGGAGCTGTTCACCTACCAGTCTTTTCACCTGGGCAAGTTCAACGCCAGCAAGGAAAAATTCTGGTCGCTGTCCAGCAGGGGGCGCGACTGGAAAAAGGAGATCGCCTTGGCGCTGTGCTACCAGCAGCTGGTGGGAAATTTCTACTTTTCGCACCGTTTCCTGCCGCGCGAGGTGATCCGCAACATCAACCTGGCCCAGGTGCGCTCGTTCATGCTGCGCACCTTCCGCCCGGACAACGCCCTGCTGGTGCTGAAGGGCAAGGTCAACCCCTATTTCGTGCTGGGCATGATCGAGAAGGACCTGCCGCAGCCGCCCCCCCGGCCCGCCAGGCCCAAGGCCGCGGCGCCGCCGCTCAACCCGGCCCGGCGGATTTTCATCCTGAACGTCGACCAGCCCGAGCCGCCGACAGTCTATTGGTTCGACGTGTCCCCGCCGGCCGCCGATCCAGACTTCCTCCCCTATGCCGTGGGCAACTTTTCCCTTTTCGGCTTTCCCGGCGGGCGCGTCTACCATTCCGAAAGGAACCGCTTCCTGATGGAGGGCTACAAGGTCGAAACCGAGACCGTCCACCTGAGGGACTTCACCCTTTTTTGCAACTACCTGCGCCTGAACTATTCCGACCTGGAGAATTTCCTGCTTCTGTCCGGCTTGGACATCGCGGCCCCGCTGCTGGTGGAGCAGGAGCGCAAGCGCTTCGCCATCCGCCCCATCGAGCGCAAGGAGTACCTTGACGCCCTGAACCATTTCATCGGCCAGGCGCAGGTGGCCAGCGGCCGTTTCGACCACGACCTGCAGGCCGAGATCGACCGCTTCCACGGCCGGGGCGATCAGAAGGCGATCCCGCGGCCCGGACCCGAGATGTTCCAGGAAGTGAGCCTCAACCGGGTCCTGCAGGCGCTGGACGAGCAGATGGGCTCGCGGCAGAAACCGGGGGATCGCGAGAAGGGGATCGTCGTGCTGGTGGGAAATGCCAACCAAATCCTGAACAGCCTGAAGTTCCTCAAGACGGAAGCGGTCGAATTGTCGATCGAGTAAAAACAAGGCGGCGACCGGATTTGAACCGATGAATAGCGCTTTTGCAGAGCGCTGCCTTACCACTTGGCTACGCCGCCGGCAAAGCGGATGAAAAACATGGAGCGGGAAACGGGATTTGAACCCGCGACATCCACCTTGGCAAGGTGGCGCTCTACCGCTGAGCTATTCCCGCTCTCGCCGCAAAGAATAATCGATTGCGGCCTTTTTGTCAAGCCCCGATGGGCGTTTTCTCCGCCGCTGCCAGCAGCGCCGCCAGGGCTTGGGGCAGGAACGGCCGCCCCTTTTCGTTGACGGCCGTGCCGATGACGCGGGCCGCCAAGATCAGGCGCCCATCGCCCCGGCGGCGGATCTCCTGGCGGAAAACGAAGCGCAGGGGCGAGAGGCGCTCCAGGTCGAGCCCGACCTGGAACTCGTCACCGCCGCGCAGGGGAGCGCGATAATCGATCTCGGCGCGGATGACGACCAGGAAAACCTTCTCGCCCGTCAGCCGGTTGAAGTCGATTCCCTGCGACAGCAGGAATTGGTGGCGGCAGTGCTCCAGGTAGTTCAGGTAGACGGCGTTGTTCACCACCCCCTGGGCGTCCAGCTCGTAGTCGCGGACCTTCAGGTCGAGCGTGAATCGATGGTCCCGCACGGACCGCCTCCAAAGCGTACGGAGAGCTTTTTCCTCTCCAGCCAATGGGCGCCCAGGTCGATCAGCGTCTTGAGCCCGACCAGCAGCAGCAGGGCGGGCAGGGGCGACCCCGCGGCCTGGGCCAGCGCGCCGCCGACCAGGATGACCAGATGCATGACGACGACCCGGGCGTAGGGCTGCCAGAAAAGCGCGACGAAGGAAGCCTGCCGGAATTCGCCGCGGCCGATGAAGTTGCGCCGGTAGGAGACGCCGTGGCTGGCCGCGAGAAAAATCAGGGCCAGCCCCAGCTCCCGCAGGACGGCCGCCGGGCGGAAGAGGACGGCGACGAATGCGCCGTGGCCCAGGGTGAACAGGCCGTAATGGGCAATGAAAAAAAGGATCATGAAGCGACGCGAATCCTGGGTCACCGGCTTGCCGTTGATGGTGGTCCCCGAGCCGGCCACCAAGCCCTGGGCCCGGGCCATTTTCAGGACGTTGAACAGGCCCACCACCAGGTTCTCGGCCCAGAAGAAGACCATGATCGGCGCCACCTTCCAGCCCAGGGCCAGAACGCCGTAGACCGGGACCAGGTTGGCCGCGACCAGGGCCATCGCCGACGAGCGCAGCGAGCGTAGCGAGCGCAGAGCGGAGCGGCCTGGCCGGCGGGCCGATTCCCCGGGACCGGGAGGAGGGGAATCGGAAGGGTGGGGGGCGGGAGCGGCCATGTCAGCCGGGCGTGTTTCCCAGGGCGTGAATGTGCTCGGCGGCGTACAGCATGGTCTCGGCGAACTCGCGGGCGTCCGCCAGGTCGGCGGCGTCGGGATGGCCGTTGGCGCTCTGGGCTTCGCGGGCCCAGGCCTGGTGCTGAGGCGCCTCCATCCATTCGTCTAGCAGCTGCGGCTTGACTTGGCCGCGGCAGCCGAAGGTGCCGACGACGATCCTTTCGGGCAGCAGGCTGATGGCGGCGAAAAAAGCGCTCAGGGCCTTTTCCCCGCCGCGCAGCGAGACGTGGCTGGCGAACAGGGCGGCCCGTTTGCCCTTGGGGATGCGCTTCAAAAAATGGACCATTTTGGCCGGGACGCTGTGATGCTGCACCGGGAAGCCGCAAAAAAGGAGGTCGAAGCTCTCCAGGTCGCCGGCCTTGTCGATGGGCAGAAGCGTCTTGCGGGAATGGCGCAGTCCGGCGAAGACCGCCTCGGCCACCTTGCGCGTGTTTCCCGTCTCGGAATAATAGGCGACCAGGATGTTCATTCTTCCTCCTTTGCCAGGGGCATTGTAGCGGATGGCCCTGGCCAAGTCCAGCCCGCCGGCTCAGCGGTCCTGGCCGTGCCGCCGCGAGCGGCGCAGGGCCAGGTGGATGCCGGCCAGGATCATGGCCGCCGCCGCGAGCTTGAGGGCTGAGGGCGCCTCGCCCAGGAAGAGCAGCGCCAGCAAGGCGGCGCCGATGGGCTCGCCCAAGGTGGCGATGGCCACAAAGGAGGCGGGCAGGTGGGCGAGGGCCCAGTTGAAGGAGGAGTGACCCACGAGCTGGGGCAGGATGGCCAGCAGCAGGAACCAGCCGTAGGTGGCGGGCTGGAAGCCGGCCAGGGGAAGGCCGAGAAGAATGGCGGCGGCCAGCAGGAACAGGGCCGCGCTCCCATAGACCACGGTCACGTATGGGATCAGGGACAGGGCCGGCCGCATGCGGCGGCCGATCAGCCAGTAACCGCTGACCGCCAGCGCGCCGGCCAGGGCCAGGCCGTTGCCCAGTAGGGGGCGGGGAGAAATCGCCGTCCGGGACTCGGCGAAGCTGATCAGGAGGCTGCCGGCCAGGGCCAGCCCGAGGCCGGACAGCAGTCTGGGGGTCAGCGGCTCGCGCCAGGCCAGCCAGGCGAACAAGGCCACCCAGAGGGGAGACGTGGAAACCAGAGCCACCGAACTGGCGACAGAGGTGTATTCCAGCGAGGTGATCCAGGTGGCGAAGTGGATGGCCAGGAAGAGCCCGGAGGCCGCCAGCCACACCCACTCGGCCAGGGGAAGCCGCCGCAGTTCGCCACGGTAGCGCAGCCAGGCCAGGGGAAGCAGAGCCAGGGTCGCCAATCCCAGGCGGTAGGCGGAGATGGCCAGCGAGGAAGCGTCGGCCTGGGCGAAGCGGACGAAAACCGATCCCGAAGAAACAGCGGCGATGCCGATGGCCAGGGCCAGGCGCGGTTTCCAAGCCGCAGCCTGGCCGGGTGCCGGACCGCCTCCTGCGCTCACGTTTCGGATTCCAGGAACAGCCGGCCGAGCCCTTTTAGAAAGGGTATCTTGGTGAGGGCGGCCAGCAACAGCAGCAGGCCGAGCAGGAGCCAGAACCACCCGAGCCGCACGGCGGTCCTCCCTTCGTGTTCTCCGTACTGGGTTCGCGTCCGGCGCCGGGCGATCGTCCACCAGCCGCTGCCGATCAGCCCGGCTCCCAGGACCAGCAGCAGGATGTTGAGAAGCTTCATCTCTCCGGTTGCCATGGGGGTTGCGCCGTCATTGTAGGCGGGGGGCGCCGGCTTGTCAATCCATGCCGCCGCTGGCCGGTTCCAGGCGCGGATCTGCCGCGGTCACAGCTTGCGGCTGTCGTAGGCCCAGTTGAGCAGCGCCTGGCGCTGGCGGCGCCGGCAGCCCAAGTCGCCCGGGAGGCAGTGCTTGCGGACCTGCGCCGCGTGGCGGCGGATGGCCCGCCAGCGGCCGATCTGGCGCGCGTCGTCGGCATGGCGCCTTCCCAGGTAGTAGCGGCAGTACCACTGGAACCAGCCGCGGGGATCGTCGCCATGAATCCAGCCCTTGGCCTGCCAGGCCGCCAGGGGCTGCGAGGCGTTGACGCCGAAAAAATTTTTCGCCGGGTCGTGGAAGCCGGGCGAAAGCCTGGCTTTGGCGAACCAGGAGCGGGGAAACTCGTCCCGGCAGTCGGTCAGGTAGCAGCCGCCGAAAACGCCCAGCTCGAGCATTTGCCGGGGCGTCAGCTCGGGCTTGAAGTCGGGGTGGAAGTTTTTCCCCGTCGGCTCGGTCAGGGAATAGGCGTATCCCTGCTGCATCTTGTCGCGCACCACGATCCGCCGTTTCATGTTTCTTCCCTGGGCCCCATTATCGCAGGAAACGGGGGAAAAAGCAGCCTGGAGCCCTCGCCTCAGCGCAGCGTGCGCAGGGACAAAACATGCAGGGTGACGCCGGCGCCGATGCCGGCCAGCAGCAGCCGGATCCAGAGGGCCTCGACGACGACGACCGCGGAAAAAAGGAGCGTCGCCCAGAGCAGGAGAATCGTCGCCGCCTTGGTCTTGAGCGGAACGGCCCTGTTTTCGCGGTACTGGCGCACGACGCGGCCGAGGGTGCGATGGCCCAGCAGCCAGCGGTGCAGGCGGTCCGAGCTGCGCAGGAAGCAGGCCGCGGCCAGCAGCAGGAAGGGGGTGGTGGGCAGCAGCGGCAGGAAGATGCCGAGAACGCCCAGGGCGACGGCAGTCAGGCCGCAGGCGGCCAGCAGCGCCCGTTTCCACTTTTGCGCGCCCATTGAGAGAGCGCTCACGCGTTTTCGGCAGGTTCGGGCTGCGGATCACCGCAGCATGGGGGAAAGAGAGCCTCCCGGCTGGGGTTCATAGGAACTCGCCACGGGCGACGGCGATGCTGCGGCCGCCGACGGAGACGAGGATGCGGGCGCCCGTCTCCTCCGCTTTCAGCAGCAGCCGCGAGGGCCGGTCGATCTCGTGGCCCTGGCCGCTGCGCAGGTCGATCGCCGGGGCGCCGAAAAAGCGATGGCGGACCAGCCAGGCGGCCAGGCAGCCGTTGCCGCTGCCGGTGGCCGGGTCCTCGGGCACGCCGAACCAGTCGACGAAGACGCGCACGCTCAGGTCCTCGCCTGTCTCGCGCCCCTGCGGGCAGAAGGCCAGGATCCCCTTGGCCGGCGTGGCGCGGACCAGGGAAAAATAGCGGTCGCGGTCGATCCTGGCCTTTTTCAGGGAATCGAGGTCACGGAGCGGGACGATGAAAAAACCCAGGCCGGTCGAGACCTCCTGGACCGGGAAGCGGGGATCGACCTCAGCCGCGGGCAGGTTCAGCACGGCGGCCAGGACGGCGGCAGGATGGATCGGGCCGAATTCGGGCTCGTTCTGCTTCATCCAGCCGATGCCGCCGCCAGCGAACGCCACCGGGATCGGGCCGGCCTTCAGGTTGAGCGTGACGCTTTCCGCTTTCCCCATCAGAATCTCCTCGCGGACGACGTGGGCCGTGCCCAGCGTCGGATGGCCGGCGAAGGGCACCTCCTCGCCCGGGGTGAAGATGCGCACGTCCCAGCCGCCGGCGCGCGGCTTTCCGCCCAGGATGAATGTGGTCTCGGAAAAATGGGTCTCGCGGGCGATGGCCTGCATTTGCTCGCCGCTCAGATCTCCGGCGTCGCGAAACACCGCCAGCTGGTTGCCGGCGTATTTTTCCTCGGCGAACACGTCGACGATGGTGAATGGCAGTCCTTTCATCACGCTTCTCCTTTGCCGCGGGAGCGTCAGCCTTTTCCTGAAATATATTGGATATAGCTCTCCACGCGCGCCGAACCGTGAACGGGGAACATCCCGGCCACGATTTCGCGTCGCCGGGCAGAAGGATGCGCTTGGCCGCCATGGGGCGTGCTTCTTAGGCGAGATCTATCTCGACCAGGCACCTGGGGTCGCCGCGCTTGATCGAGCTTTTGAGGTCCACCTTGACTTCCCTGCCGGCGAGGGCGCCGAAGACCGCCTTCGTCCAGCCGCGGGTGCAGAGGCAGTACTCGCCGGGGAGCGTGCCTTCGATATCGCCGACCAGGGGACAGAGGCACTTCTCATAGATCATGGTGACCTTGCCGCCGTCGCGGCGCAGGTCTCCCCCGCCCAGGTGCGGGCGCATGGCGGCGATGAACTTGTCGACGTCGCCGCTGAAGGACGCGGCCCAGTCGATCATGCCGTGGTTGGCGGCGCAGGCGCGGCCGTTGGCCTCGATCAGCTTGATCCCCTCAGCCTCGGGAAGCTGCTTTTTCATGTTCGCCAGCCAGGCCGTGATCCAGGCGAGAATGAACTTGTTCTTGCCGGCCATTTTTTTCTCGCAATCGTTCCTTGGCGCTTCCTGCGCCGCGCCCCGGCTTCCCGCCAGCAGCGTCCCTGCCGCCATTCCCAGCGCTCCTTTCAAAAAGCTCTTTCTTTTCATGCCCGCTCCTTTGGGGTGGAGGGAATTATACTCTGCCGCCGGATGCTGGACAAGGCCGGGCCCGCCCCTTCTAATCCTGTTTCTTACGCACCATGAACCGGTCATAAAGCGCTAACCCGGCCATGGAAACGACGCCCATGCCGGCGACGATCAGCCAGATGGCGGAAGGATTGGCCGGCAGGCCGTTCTTGACCGGGTTGGCGATGAAAATTTCGAACAGGCGGCCGCCCAGGGGGGCGCCGAAGATCGAACCCAGGGCCACGGGCAGGTTGGCGTAGCCGAGGTAGAGCCCTTCCTGCCCCTTGGGGGCGATGGCGCCGATATACTCGTATATGCGGGGCGAAGCGAACATTTCGCCCAGGGCCATGGAGGCGATCGATACGATCAGGAAAATGCCGGCGATGGGCAGCAGCACCTGGACGCTGCCGAAGCGCAGCAGCGAAACTTTCAGTGAGATGTCGGCGAAGAACACGGGAGCCAGGATGTTGACCAGCATGCCCAGGGTGGTGACCAGGACGCCGAAAATGATCGAGCGCACCGGCGTCCATTTCCTGGCCAGGCGGGCGATGACCAGCTGCAGGCTGACGATCATGATCGGGTTGACCAGGGTGTAGAGCTCGACCGGCGCCTGCGGGTCGATCCAGCGCAGGAACAGGGGGATGAGGTTGTACAGCTGGACGTAAAGGATCCAGAACATGCCGATGACCACCAGGAAAAAAGCGAATCTCCAGTTGCGCAGGACGGTGACGATGCCCAGCAGCGCCTGGGCCAGGGTCCGCTTCTGCACGGCCTGGCCGTCCTTTTTGCCGTCGGGGACATACTGCGGCTCGCGGTAGAGGAACAGGACGATCAGCAGGCCGGCCATGGCGAAGGCGAAGGCCACCGGAAAAAAGATGGCCGGGATGCCCAGCTGGCTGCGCACGAAATAGGAGATGGCGCGGCCGCTGATCGAGCCGATATTGATCACCATGTAGAAGATGGCGAAGCCGAGGGTGGCGCGCAGGCCGGAGGTCTTTTGCACCGTGCCGGCGATGCAGGGCTTGACGATCGAGCCGCCCAGGCCGATGAACACGATGCCCATCAGGACGGGGATGGCGTAGTTCGTCCCAGTTGGCCAGAAGCTCTGGATGTTGCCCATGACCAGGTAGCCTAGCGCGAGCAGGATGAAGGCGACGACCAGCGAGCGCTTGAAGCCGTACTTGTCGGCCAGGGTGCCGCTGAGAATGGGCAGGAAATAGATCAGCCCCCAGAGGAGCGAGCCGTTGAGAAAGGTGGCGAA
>CAYXCX010000014.1:1771-2650 GCA_964463405.1 uncultured Clostridia bacterium | reverse complement strand
GGTGGGGCTCATGCCCAGGGTTTCGGTCAGGTAAATGACGACGAAGGAGGCCATGGCGTAGTAGGCGCCGCGCTCAAACAATTCGATGACGTTGGCCGTCCAGAACGTGGCGGGGAAGCCGCTGGGCTTGGTTTCAGGCGAGTTCATCGGGACCTCCGGGTCATTTTTTGACGGCGATGCCCAGCTCGTCCAGCTGGCGCTGGGAGACGGTCGAGGGCGAGCCGGTCAGCAGGCACAGGGAGGAGGTGGTCTTGGGGAAGGCGATGATCTCGCGGATCGACTCCTCGCCCAGCAGCAGCATCATCAGGCGGTCAAAGCCCAGGGCGATGCCCAGGTGGGGCGGCGCGCCGAAGGCCAGGGCTTTGAGGAAGAAGCCGAAGCGGTCCTCGATCTCGCGCTCGGGCAGGTTGAGCAGCTGGAAGACGCGGCGCTGCAAGGCGATGTCGTGGATGCGCTTGCTGCCGCCTCCCAGCTCCACGCCGTTGAGCACCAGGTCGTAGGCCACCGCCCGTGCCGCCAGCGGCTCGCTCTCCAGCAGCCCGGCGTCCTCGGGGCGGGGCGAGGTGAAGGGATGGTGGTTGGAGTCGAGGCGCTTCTCCTCCTCGTTGTAGAAGAAAAGCGGGAAGTCGGTCACCCACAGGAATTCCAGCCGCTTCCGGTCCTGGTAAGGGCGGCCCAGGTGCTCGCGCAGCCGGCCGGCCGCGGCCAGGGCCTGGGGCTCGGCGTCGGCCAGCAGCAGCAGCAGGGCGTCGCCCGCGATGCCGCGCGCGGCAAAGAGGGAGGCGATCGTTTCGGGGGCGAGCTTGAGCGAGGACTTGAACCCGCCCTCGGCGCGGCGCATCCAGATCGCCCCCTTGGCGCCGAGCTTCTTGGCCGTTT
>CAYXCX010000014.1:0-1761 GCA_964463405.1 uncultured Clostridia bacterium | reverse complement strand
CAAGTCTTCCGCGCCCACCGGCCTGACCGCGCCCCGGGCCAGGGCGGCGCGGATCAGCTCGCTGTCCCAGGAGGCGGCCTCGGCAGTGAAGTCCTCGATGGCGAAGGGGATGCGCAGGTCGGGCTTGTCGGAGCCGTAGCGGGCCATGGCTTCGGCGTAGGGCAGGCGGCGGAAAGGAAGCGCGACCTCGAAGCCGCGCAGGGCGAACAGCTCGCGCATCAGCCGCTCCATGACGGCGAACAGCTCGTCGGGCTCTGCGAAGCTCATCTCGACGTCGATCTGGGTGAATTCAGGCTGACGGTCGGCGCGCAGGTCCTCGTCGCGGAAGCAGCGGACGATCTGGAAGTAGCGCTCGAATCCCGAGACCATCAGCAGCTGCTTGAACTGCTGCGGCGACTGGGGCAGGGCGAAGAACTTGCCTTTGTAGATCCGCGAGGGGACCAGGTAGTCGCGGGCCCCTTCGGGGGTGGCGTTGCTCAGCATCGGCGTCTCGATCTCGAGGAAGCCCTCGCGGTCAAGGAAGGTCCGGGCCAGCAGTCCGGCCTTGGAGCGCAGCCGGAAGTTGCGCTGCAGCCCCGGGTTGCGCAGGTCGAGGTAGCGGTGCTTGAAGCGCAGCTCCTCGGAGACGCCGGCCCGCCCCTCGGGCACGAAGGGCGGCACCTCGGACTGGGCCAGGATGTCAATGCGCTCGGCCACGAGCTCCACCCCGCCGCTGGCCAGGTCGGGGTTGGGCTTGGCGCGCTTCACCACCCGGCCGCGCACGGCCAGGACCGTCTCGCGGCCCAGGCGCTTGAGCAGCGCCGGCTCGGGAAACGTCTCGTTGGCCACCACCTGCAGCAGCCCCTCGCGGTCGCGCAGGTCCAGGAAGGTCAGCCCGCCGAGCTGGCGCAGGCCGTTCACCCAGCCGTAGACGGTGATGGTGGAGCCGGCGTGCTCTTCGCGGAGCTCGCCGCAGTACAATTCGCGCTTCATTGGCGTTGCTTCAGCCATGGGCTCAGGTCCTTGAGGGGGATTTTGACTTGTTCCTGGCTGGCCATGTCCTTGATCGTGACGGTGCCGTCGCGGATCTCGTCCTCGGCCAGGACCAGGGTATAGGCGGCGGCGACGCGGTCGGCCCGCTTGAACTGTTTTTTCAGGTTCCGGCCCTGGTAATCGACATAAACCGGGAAGCCCTCGGCGCGCAGCACCTGGGCCAGCTGCACGGCATGGGCCAGCCAGCGCACGTCGCCGAAGGCCACGAACAGGGCCTTGGGCCGGGGCGCCTGCTGCTGCTCCAGGTGCAGCACGATGCGCTCCATGCCGGCGGCGAACCCGATGCCGGGCATGTCGGGGCCGCCCAGTTCGCGGATGAGGCTGTTGTAGCGGCCGCCGCCGAGCAGGGCGTTCTGGGCGCCGAGCTGCCCCGAGGTGACTTCGAAGGCGGTCTTGGTGTAGTAATCGAGCCCGCGCACCAGGCGCGGGTTGAGCTGGAAGGGCAGGCTCATCCAGCTCAGCGCCTCGCGCACCGCCGCGAAATGGTCGCGGCAGGTCTGGCAAAGGTGGTCGCCGATCACCGGGAAGGCCAGGGCGATCCCGGAGCAGGCGTGCTGCTTGCAGTCGAAGATGCGCAGCGGGTTGCCGTCGATCTTGCGCCGGCAGTCCTCGCACAGCGCCTCCGACCGGGCCTGGGCCGCCTGGCGCAGGATCTTCAGGTAGGCCGGGCGGCACTCGGGACAGCCGACCGAGTTCAGCTCCAGCTGCACTTTCTCGATGCCCAACCGG
>CAYXCX010000013.1:15971-16230 GCA_964463405.1 uncultured Clostridia bacterium | reverse complement strand
CCTGGCCGTCGCCGCCAAGATCCTCAAGGGGAAGAAGGTGGCCAAGGGAGTGCGCATGCTGGTGTTCCCCGCCTCGACGCGCATCTACCTGCAGGCGCTGAAGAAGGGCTATGTGGCCGCGCTGATGGAAGCGGGCGCCGTGGTCATGAACTCGGGCTGCGGCCCCTGCCTGGGCGTCCACCAGGGGGCCCTGGCCGACGGCGACGTGGCGCTGGCCACCACCAACCGCAACTTCAAGGGGCGCATGGGCAATCCCAAC
>CAYXCX010000013.1:0-15961 GCA_964463405.1 uncultured Clostridia bacterium | reverse complement strand
TGACGACCATGGGGTCGTCCAGGATGATCTCCCCTTCAAGGGCAGCAGGGGCAATCCGAACGCCGAGGGCTACCTCTGCTGGTCGGGCGTGGCCGCCGCCAGCGCCATCACCGGCGTCGTCACCGACCCGAGAAAGAAAGGAGAATAACATGGCCAAAGTCGTTTTCAAGGTGGGAGACGACGTTTCCACCGACATCATCTACCCGGGCCGCTTCATGGCCACGGTCCTGCCCAGCGAGACGCCGCAGTATGCCTTCGTCGATTATCCGGAATTCAACGCCAAGATAAAAAGGAACGAGTTTGCCAAGGGGAGCATCATCGTGGCCGGGAAAAACTTCGGCTGCGGCTCCTCGCGCGAGCAGGCCGCCTCGTGCCTGAAAGGGCCCGACTTCGTGGTCATCGCCCGCAACTTCTCGCGCATCTTCATGCAGAACGCCATCAACCTCGGCCTGAAGATGGTCATCTGCCCGACGATCGAGGCCAGCGAAGGCGACGAGCTGGAAATCACGGCCGAGCAGGTGGCCAACAAGACGACCGGCAAGAGCTTCCCCCTGATCCCCATGCCCAAGGCCCGGCAGGCGATCATCGACGCCGGCGGCCTGATCCCCTTTGCCCGCAAGCTGGTGCTCGAGGCCAAGGGCAAGCGCTGAGCTCGTTGGAACTGAATTTCAAGGAGGCTCTGGCCGCCCTGGCCAGGGCTTTCCCGGCCTACCTTCTCTACGCCGGCCTGCTGGTGCTGGGCGGACTGCTGCTGCTGCTGGAGTTCGCCCTGATTCTCATTGGCCTGCGCCGGGCGCCGCTTTCCGGGCCCCTGGACGCTTGGGTCGGTTGCGCCGCTGTCCTGCTGGCCGGCTGGCTGACGCTGGCGGCCTGGCGGCGCCTGTTTCTCTTCCGCCGCCAGGCGGCCATGCTCTACTTTTTTTCCGGGGCCGATCCCTGCCGGACCGGGATTGTCGTGGGCAAGTGGTTCCCCTCGTTCGCGGCCTGGGCGGGCTGGAACCGGGGCTTGCGCCGGGCCGTGGCCGGACTGGGCAGAGAGATCGGGCCGGAGGCCGGCAGCGGCTGCCAACCGCTCCAGTTGCTCTTCAGCCCGGCCATCGTCGTCCTGTCCTTCGCCCGCGGCGGCGCGGTCGAGGCGGCGCTCCGCGACGGCCTGGCCCTCTATTGCCGGCACGGAGAGCGAACGTCCGCCCTGGCTCGGCGCTGGCTGGGATTCTCGATAATGGGCCTGGCGTTCCTGTTCCTCTGCCTAGCCCTGCCCAACTGGTTCTTTTTCCGCGGCGCCGGGGTGCCGGTTGCCGTCGGCGTCGCCCTGGCGGCGGCGATCGCCTGGTTCCTGCACCAGGCGTTCATCGCTCCCCTGGCCCTGGCCGGCGTCAGCGCCGCCCTGCTGGCCGAAACCCGCGGCCGCGAGCCCGATCTGGCCCTCTGCCAGGCGATCGCTACCCTGTTCCTCCCCTGACCTGAAAAACGTCTTCCCCGGCAGTCGCCGGATGCGGAGCGGCCCGGCAACGAAGTTGGTCGTTTTTTTTGGGGGGGAATTCATTTTTGCCTCCCGCCTGACCTCAAACGCCGCGGTTGACTTTTTTTGCCCTGGAGTATAAAAGCATGAAGAAGACTCCCGAGCGGGAGCCGCGGCATTACGAAATCAGCAGGAGGTGCTTGCATGCGTCAGCAAAAGGCCATTGTCCTCTTCGTGTTGATGGCGTTTTCCTTGATATTGCCCGGCCAGGCCGGCTCCTGGAAGCAGGTCGGCAAGCCCAAGGCCTGGGCCGGCACCATCGCCGGAATCGGTCTCAACGGCATGCTTTATACGGTGGAGCGGAGCGGGGCGCTCTACGCGACCGATCCGGCCAGCGGGGCTTGGAAACAGCTGGGCAAGCCCGACTTCGCCGCCACCACGCTGATGATGTCCGCCGCAGGCAGGCTTTTCACCATCGAGAAGGATGGAAGTCTGTATGCGATCGATCCTGCCAGCGGGGCGTGGCAACGGTTGGGCGCGGCCGGGTCCTGGGCTGGCACCATTGCCGGGGTGGGACTCAACAACAAGCTCTATACCGTGGAAAATAGCGGTTCCATGTATGTGACCGATCCCGCCAGCGGGGCATTCAAGCTGCTCGGCAATCCCGATTTTGCCGGCACCGCTTTTCTGCTGGCAGCGGGCAACAAACTCTATTCCATTGAAAAGGACGGCAGCCTCTACGTCATCGATCCGGCGAACGGCGCCTGGAAGCGGGTCGGAGCCGCCGCCGGCTGGGCCAACACGATCGCCGCCTGCGGCATGCCTGGCGTCATCCTGACTGTCGAGCGCAGCGGCAGGCTCTATGCCACCGATCCTGCCAGCGGCGTCTGGAAACAGCTTGGCAAGGCCGATTTCGCGGCCACCCGCTTCATGCTCACCTGCTCGGGCAGCCTCTTCACCATCGAGCAGGAAGGCAGCCTCTATCAAGTGGAAATCGGCGGCGGCGCGCCCGCTCAGGCGCCGGCGACAGCGCCGACCGCCAATGCGGCGAGCGCCGCCGCGGTGGCCGGCAACCTGACGTTTGCCTTCATGGGCACCTGGCAGAGCGAATCGGGCATGACCATGAAGGTGACACTCGACGGCATCACCATGTCCATGGACGGCAAGCAGATCGGCCCGATCCCGTTCCAGGTGATCACCTCAAAAGGCAACACGTTGTTGATCGAGAGCACTGAGCCCGGCAGAAGGCCGACCCGCCAGGAGATCGTCTTCCTCGATGCCAAGCGCATTCAGATGGGCGAACAGGGCAGGACGGACCGCACCCTGACCTTCGTCAAAAAGTAGCCGCGCAGTTTTGTCGCCGGGCAGATCGTCGCCTGCTCAAGAGAGTACTGAAGGGAGGTATACCCATGGAAAAGAGTAAAGAGATCCTGCGCTGCTGCGAAATCTTCCGCGACCTCGATGATGGAGATTTGGATCTGGTGGCCAGTGTGGCCCAGCCCCGGCGCGTGCCGGCGGGAACCTATCTTTTTCGCCAGGGAGAACCCCGCCGCGCCTGCTTCGTCATTGCTGAAGGGCAGGTGGAGATCTGCCGGGACAGCGGATCGGGCCCCGAGCGCCTGATCATCCTCGGAGCCGGGGACGCGATCGGTGAACAGGCCTTTCTGATGCCCGCCGCCCACATGGCGTCAGCCCAGACCCTGACGGCGGCCTTGCTCTATGAGCTGCCAAGGGAGGCCGTCCTGGCCAAGTTGGAGCAGGACGGGGGCGCCGCAATCCACATCCTGACCAAGGTGGCGAATGTCCTGCACCGGCGCTTGCTGTACACCGGCAGCGGGCGCAGCGGCCGCGAGCAGGCCTATGCCAGCGGCCGCACCCGCGCGGAGGCGGACCTGCTCGGCCGTCTCGATGTCCCCAGCGACGCCCTGTTCGGCGTCCAGACCCTGCGGGCCTTGCACAACTTCCCCATCACCGGCGTCCCCCTGAGCCACTTCCCGGTGCTGGTGCGCAGTCTGGCCATGGTCAAGCAGGCTGCCGCCCGGGCCAATCACCGGCTGGGTCTTCTTGCCGACGACATCGCCGGAGCCATCGACCAGGCCTGCCAGGAGATCATCGACGGCCATTGGCATGGCCATTTTCCGGTGGACATGGTCCAGGGCGGGGCGGGAACCTCCAGCAACATGAACGCCAACGAGGTCATCGCCAACCGGGCCCTGGAGATTCTCGGCCGGGAGCGGGGGGAGTACCTACACTGCCATCCCAACGATCACGTCAACCTCGGGCAGAGCACCAACGACGTATACCCGACCGCGGTGCGGCTGACTATTCACCAGCAAAGCCAGAACCTGCTGGCGGCCCTGGAAAAGATGAAAGGGGTGCTGCACGCCAAAGGCGTCGAATTCAACCAAGTGATCAAAATGGGCCGCACCCAGCTCCAGGACGCGGTCCCCATGACCCTGGGCCAGGAGTTTGAGGCGTATGCCATCACCACCGGCGAGGACATCGAACGCTTGCGTGAAAGCGCCCGCCTCTTGCTGGAGGTGAACATGGGGGCTACCGCCATCGGTACAGGCATCTGCGCCGATCCCGGCTTCAGCCGGGAGGTGGTGACGGAACTGCGCCGCATCAGCGGATTCAACGTGAGCCTGGCGGCCAACCTCATCGAAGCCACGCCCGATACCGGCGCATTCGTGCTGTTCAGCGGAGCGCTCAAGCGGACTGCAGTCAAGATCAGCAAGATGTGCAACGACCTGCGGCTGCTCAGCAGCGGCCCGCGCTGCGGCCTGCACGAGATCAACCTGCCGCCCATGCAGCCGGGGAGCAGCATCATGCCGGGCAAGGTCAATCCCGTCATTCCCGAGGTGGTGAACCAGGTTGCGTTCCAGGTTATCGGCAACGACCTGACCCTGACGTTGGCCGCCGAGGCCGGGCAGCTGCAGCTGAACGTCATGGAACCGGTGCTGACTTACGCGCTGGCCACCAGCCTGCGCATGCTCACCGCGGCGGTGCACGTGCTCGCCGACAAGTGCCTGAGCGGGATCACCGCCAACGCCGATCATTGCCGCAAGCTGGTGGAAAACAGCATTGGCATCGTCACCGCCCTCCTTCCAGCCATTGGGTACGAACGTTGCACCGAGGTGGCGCAACTGGCCCTGCAGACAGGACGCCCGGTGCGGGAAATCGTTTTGGAAAAGGGATATCTGAACGCCCGGGAACTAGACGAGGTCCTCAGCGTCGAAGCCATGACCGCCCCTCGCAGCTGGCGTCCGGGCTTGCTCACCTGATGCCAGAGAGCAGCGACAAGCGATCCGCCGACTTCCTGCTTACTCCCTGACCTCGACCTTCTGGATCGCCGTGCGGCCGAAGTACTGGGGGTGGTACATGCCCTGGGCGATGGTCGGCATCCAGGTGAAGCGGCCGCCGTACATAGCCTTAATGAAGTAGACGATACGCAATGGCCCCTGCAGGGAATAGGTGTAGAAAACCAGGCGGTCGGCGGCATTCTCCTGGCGCGCCCAGGGCGCGTGATGGGTGCTGCTGTTCCGGGTGTTGAATTCCTTCAGCGAGCGGGTGCTGGCGATGTCTTCGCGCAGCAGCTCGAAGCCGGCGGCCAGCGGCTCGTCGATCACGCCGTAGGGGACCTCCTTGTCGGACTGGAGCAGCAGCTCCACCATATAGACCTGTCCGCGCTGGAAGCCGTCGACCGTCTCCCCTTTTTCATTGTACACGTTGCGCTGGATGTCGATGCCGCGGTTCTTCCTCCCGGCCTTGGCCAGTTTCCAGGTCAATTCGCTGGTGACGTACACGGGCTGGTCGGCCGTAACCCTCACTTCGATCTGCTTGCTTGGGGCGACGATCTTTTTTTGCACCTGCAATACATCCCGGCTGTCGGCAAACTCCCTGGAGGTCTTTTCCCCGAGCAAATCGATCTCGGCCCTGCGTGCCGTCGTCTTTTCCACCTGTTCCAGGTACTCGTCCATGGCGCAGAGGACCCAGAAGTTGGTCTGGGTGGTATTCCAGCAGTGGGGCTCGGCTTCGAGGAGCCAGTTGACGATGCGCTCGGCCAGCACGTGGCCCTTCTCCACCTCGAGAACGGCCTGCAACAGCAGGGCCGTGGCGAAGCGCGAGGAGTAGAAGGGGAAGTCGCGGTGGTAGGTGAACTCGCCGGCGTCGAAGTAGGCGAAGTCGGCCTCGACCTGCAGGCTGTTGTTGAACTCGTCCAGCATGGCTTTGAGCGCCTGGGCCTCGATCCCCTGGTTGTGCATGGCCCGGTACAGGAACACCTTGCCGGTCAGCGGCAGGCCGTCGCGTTCTGTTGCCAGCTTGCGCAGCTTCTTGTTGTCGGCCTTCCTGCCCAGGCTGAGCACGAACTGGTAGAAACTGTCGCAGGTCTTGTCGAGGCTGGCGCGCTGCAGATATGCCGAGAGCTTCTGCACCAGCTGCGGGTCGATCTTGTAGTCGCGTTCCCGGGCCAGGTGCAGGGCCCAAAGGACGTAGGCGGTCAGGTAGTCGGATGTGTACTGGCCGCCGCGGTAGTAGGAGAGGGCCCCGTTGGCGTTCATGAACTCGGGGATGATCTTCAGGAAGCCATTCACCGCCTCGCGGACCTGCGCCTGGTCGAGTCCGAGTTCCAGGCGTTCGGCCAGCTGCGGGCTGAGGGCCAGGAAAGGCATGACTTTCGAGGCGCGCTGCTCCAGGCATTCGTAGGGATAGAAAACGAGCTTTTTGGCGATGTTGACCGCCGGACGCAGGATGGAAGGGGCGGCCTTGATGGAAATGGCCTGCTCCTCGCCGTCAGGCTGGGGCTCGATCACTTTCTTCACCGTCCTGCCGCTGGCAAAATCGAGGAGGGTCTCGCTGACCAGCCGGTCGGTCACGGGCAGTTTTTTCTGCAGGCCGTCCTTGTCGGCGGCACTGACCGCGAAGAATTCAACTGTGGCTTCGCCGATGCGCTCGGCCAGGAACGGGAAGCGGAACAGGCCGTTGCCGCGGGCTGCGAGTGCGTTTTCGATCTGCGCGGCGCCGCGGATTGCCAATCCCTGCGGCTTGGCCAGCAGGGTGAAGGGGAGCTTTTGCATGGTGCGGTTGCTGAGCTGGGCGCCGGCAGTGAACTCGTCGCCCTGGCGGGCGAACTCGGGCATGGCCTCGGAGATCAGCAGGTCCTTGCTGACGACGAGTTTCTTCTCGGCGCTGCCGAAGCGATCCTCGCCATACGCCACGGCCATGATGCGGTAGGTCGACAGCTGGTCGGAGCTTTCAAACTCGACCAGCGCATTTCCCGCCCCGTCGGTCTCCACCATTTTGAAGAACAGCACTTCCTTGAAATCGCTGCGCACGCGGATGCCCGCTGTGTCGATTTCGCCAGGCACTCTGCCGCTGGCGCCATCTTCGGCCTCTGCCTCGTCCTTCATGCGCGACATGCTTTTCATTTCCATCATGGGCGCAGCGGGCATCACGCCGCCCTCGACCCCTCCCATCACGCCGCCGACGATGCCCCCGTCCACGCCGAGCTCAGCGGACGGATCCCAATACGTGTCGGCACCGGCAGGCAGTAGCGCCAGGTCGCAGGGGCGATGATGGCCACCGTCGAAGTAGATGTCCGATTGCAGGAGAGGATGGAATCCATTGGCTTCAGCCTTGACCGTGTAGCGGCCGGCAGCCAGGCCGGGGAAGCTGTAATATCCCTGGGGGCTGGTCGTTGTCGTCTTCAGCTTGTTGTGCTTCGGATCCTCGAGGGTCACGGTCGCGCCGGCGATCGGCATGGCATCGGGACGGAGGAGGCAGCCGAAGAGCGCCGGTTCTTTCAGTTCGATGTCCATCAAGGGGCGCTGGAAGGACCAGTGCGTGTACTGCTTCGAGTAATAGGTCTGCACGCTGTTGCGGCCAAGGGGGTTGAGGTAATAGAAGCGCGGCAGCGGATCGGGGGTGCGGTACCCTTGCAATGAAAGGTTGCCTTCGTCCACGGCATAGACGAAAAGCTTGGCCTTCACCCCGACTTTATTGGCGTTACTCACCTTGATCTGTACTTTTGCCATGCTGGCCGGCTTGATCTCCTCGGGGGCCTCCAGGGAGACGGTCAGCACCTTGCCGTTGTCCTCGACCCGGAACTCCCGGCTGGTCTCTTCGGAGACATTGTCCGGGTACATGGCGACGACGGCAATGCGGACGGCCGGGAAATAGTCCTTCTTGATCGGGATCTCCAGAGGCGTCATCTTCTGCAGTTCGATGACCCTGGAATCGAGCACCCTCCCTTGTTCGATGGTGACCAGGGCCTGGCCGGGCCGCGGCGAACGGACGAAACACCTCAACGTTTCCCCGGGGCGGAGAACCGTTTGCTGCGACTCGATCGCGAGCCGCTCATCCCGGTCGGAGTAGCCGCTGTCCCAGGCGAAGAAACTGCCCGAGGTTGAGATCACGCGGCCTTTGGCGTCGGGGGTGTCGCAGCGCAGGACATAGTGGCCGGCCTGGGGAACGCGGAAGGCATGGGTTTTGAGCTTGTCGATGAAAACATCCTCGGGTCCCGAAATTTTGTCCAGCTTGCGCCGGTGATTCTCGTATCTCTCCCGATACAGGGTGACGCGGATTTCGCCTGCGATCGGCTTGCCCTGGAAGTCGACCAGAGCCAGGTCGGCCTTGATCTGTCCCTCTAGGTCCTGATAGTAGCCGACCCGAATGCCGGTGACCTGATTTCCCGGGAAGTATAGCGAATGCGCCCGGGCGGTGAACTCCTTGCCCTCGGCCGACTTGCCGGTGGCGGCAAAAGCGAGATCGGCCACATGATTGGTGGCCGGGAACGAGCTCATGGGGATGGCCAGGGCGAATCGGCCTTCCCTGTCCAGCTTGTCGCCCCCCTGCCGCGGCGGGTCGCCTTGCGCCAGGCCGCGGTCGAGTCCGAAGGCGTACTTCTCCAGATCGGCGCCAGCGAAGACTTTCCCCGCCGCCTGGCTTGCGGCCAGCGAATACGCGAAGGCGTCCCCGGCCATGGGATTGCCGGCCAGGTAAGTGCCGCTCACCTGGGCGTGGAACGTGTCGCTGAAAACATGGCGCGCGGCGACTCCGGCGACCTTCATCTCGAAGGTGTTCGGCTGGAAATAGTCGATGGTCACGGCGTGCCGGCCCTGCCAGATCTGGATGTCCTGGATCTTGACCTGGATCTGGTAGCGTCCTTTCTTGCCGGCCGGGTCGGACTTGTATTCGTAATGGAAGCCGCCCCAGGCGTCGAGCGGCAGCGTGTCGCTTTTCACATTCTGCCAGTCGGGGCCGATGATCTCCAGGGATGCCGACGTCGCTTTCGATGAAAATACCTTTCCTGAAGCAAATTCCTTGACGATGCCGCTGATGTGGACCGCCTCGCCGGGCTTGTATAAATCGCGGTCGCTGAAGACGGTGATCCTGACCTCCCGCTCGGAAACAGGTTCGCGATCGATCCGGGCTAGGGCCATGTCGTTTTCATCCGGGTTCTTGGCGATGACCAGGGTGGAAGGGTTGATCCCCTTTTCGCGGAGCAGGACGCCATTGCCTGCCGATGCGCCGATCGAACGGGCATTCTGGCCTGCATCATGGAGCCAGATCGGCAACTTCCCGAGCCCCTTGCCGCTGCGATTGTCGTACAGCCAATACAGGGCCTGCCCCTGGCTGTACTTGACGACCATGTCCATGTGGCGGCGATGAAAGACCTCCAGCTCGGGCGGACTCCCCGCCGGCAGGCGCATCAGGGCGATGTCGCGGCAGGCATTGTAGGGCTCATAACGCCTGACCAGGACGCCGAAAAAGCCAAGGGGTTCACCCAATTTGTCATCGCGCAGTTCCGGGGAGTTTGTCTTTTCAGGAAGATCCGCCAGGCTCTGCAGGATCTCTTTTTCAATGAATTCGGCGCGAAAATCGCCTTGCTTCATGATGGCGAAGTCGCGCTTGTGCAATTGGGAATAAAAACCGGGCTTGAGCTTCATCAGGCGCACGTCGGCCCGTTTCATGCTGGCGGCGCTCAGCGTGACCCTGCCCTCGCGCAGCGAAAAGTCGAGGCGCGGGGACCGGCTGGAGCAGACATTGGCTTCGATCTCGAGGTCCGCCGGCAGTTTTTCTTCATAGACATTGGCCAGGTTTCGCCGGACGCGGATGAGCAGGCGGTCGCCGGAGGCCAGCTCGCTGACGATGCCCAGGAACAGGGCATTATTCCCGTGATAGCGGGGCTCGCTTTGAAAAACAAGCGGCGATTTTTCCTTTCCGGCCACCCGGAACACCGTGATGAGGCTGTCGCTGGATTCGGCCAGCTCATTGGAGAACGGCAGCCAGACCTGGGGCGCATCGGGGAAGAGGACCAGGGGCTGTCGGCCGGTATAGTGAAAAGAAGGCACCGTGTCGAAGGTGAAGAAGAAGTCCCTGGCCGTGCCGGTATTCCCTTCGCTGCCGCGGAAGCCTTTTTTAACGATGAACTTGTACCGGATCCCGCGCAGCAGATCCCCGGCAGGGAGGACCTCGATCGCGTCGTCGGCTTTCTGGAGCAGCCGGACCCGGACCCTGGTCCCTCTCTCGGCCTCCTTCAGGACGATGAAATCCCCGGCAGCGGCGGCAGAGACCGGCTGCTGGAAGTGCAGGGTCAGCGAATCCTTCACCCAGACCTGGAAATACAAATTTTGTCCCGGGGTCAGGTCCGAGAAATACTCCTGCTTGCCGGCCTTGACCGCGACGGGATAGGCCTGGGGCGTGCTCCATTGCCAGCGCATCTCCCTGGGCAGAGCCTTTCCCGCCAGCGAGCTCGTTCCAGCCGGGATCACGGCGGTGTAGGTGGTGGAGTAGCGGAAGCGCGTCTCGGGCTTGAAGGCCAGGGTGCGGTTGCCGCGCCAGAAAAGTTTGCCCCTAACCGCCGGAGTGATACTTACGAGCGCGGCGCTGTCCCGTTTCCCGCCCAGGGCGAGCATGTCGTCGGAGAAGGTGACGGCGAGTTCCTTGCCGTCCAGGCTCTGCAAGACCCCGGAAAGGTTGGCGACCGCCTTCAATTCGGTCTCCGGCGCATCAGCCGCCGGGCCGGCCGCCAGGAAAACCGAGAGCAGGGCCGCCAAAAACACGAGATGGATCTTCATGTCCGCCTCCTGTCGCGGGAATAGGCCGTTCATGGTCCATGGGACGGCCCGGGAAGCGCTTTTTCCTGAGCGCCGGCGTGATTATGCGTGAGCCGGTTGCTTTTTACAATCCTGGATGCAAAACTTCCCCATCCCCGGACGGGGAGGGAATCAGCCGATGCCGAGGTGGCGGGCGTAGCGCGAGGCAAGGACCCGTTCGTGGTAGTCGTTGCCGGCGTAGTTGTAGCCGTTGTTGTACAGGATAAGGGCGCGGACCAGGTCGCCGCGGGTCTCCATCAGGTAGCCCTTCATGATGGTCAGCCCCAGCTCGATGTTGTAATCGACTTCAAAGAGCCTTTTCCGGTCGATCTTCAGCTCGTCCTTCCAGACCGCGTAGTTCACCTGCATCAGGCCGCAGGCGCCGGCCTTGGACATGGCGCGGCGGTCGAAGCGGCTTTCCACGAAAATGAGGGCCATGGTCAGATAGGGGTTGAAGCCGTGCTTGCGGCTCAGCGAAAAGACCGAATCGGCGATGCGGGCAAACTCCGGAGAATGGAGGCGGTAGACGTTCTCCTGGAAGCGGTAAAACTCGGCCTTGCCCATGGCCTCCTGATGGGACTGGAGCTGGAGATTGAGCCGGGAGACGGTCGCCTCCAGCGAGCGGATGGTTTCCCGGCTCTCGGCCTGGCGGGCTGAGAGGACGATGGCGCCGGCCAGGAAGATTCCGGCCAGTCCGGCGAAAAATGCGACGATACCGCGAAAGCTTTTTGGGAGATTCATCGTTTTCCTTGTGGGGTGGACTGGCTGAATTGTACCACGCCGCGGCCCGGGAGTCAACCCCCGGCCCGGCTTACTCCTCGTCGGCGCTGCGGCGGATACGGATGGAGCTCAGCCAGCCGCCCTCGGTGCTTTCCGGGGAATTGAATTGCAGCGAGAGGGGGCAGGAGCCGGTGAAGGCGCTGAGCAGCGTGACGATGCCCAGCAAGCCCACCCAGTTCTTGTAATAGATGCCGGCGCCGATGACCGCCAGCGAGATGAAGACCCGTATCCACTTGGCGGCGGGATTGGCATTGCAGCGGGTCTTAGGGGGCATGGGATCATCTTATCCCAAAAGAGGCGCCGAATCAAGCCGAACCGTCTTCGCCGCCAGCGGCCAGGCGCTGGTAGAGCCCAACCAGAGGGGCGTTGGTCTGGCGGAAATCGAATTCTTTGCAGCGGGCCAGCGAAAGGCGGGCCAGCCGGGTCCGCTCCGGCGGCGAGGCGAGCAGCGCCGCTAGGGCTTCGGCGAGGGCACGGGGATCGGCCGGGGGCACCAGGCGGCCGTGGCCCGACACGACCTCGGGGATGCCGCCGCTGGCGGCGGCCACCACCGGCAGGCCCGAGGCCATGGCCTCGATGACGGCCGAGCCCATCCCCTCCAGGTTCGACGGCTGGACATAGAGGTCCAGGGAGCGGTAATAGGCTGGCATGTCGGCGACGAAGCCCGGAAGCTGGAAGCGGCCGGCCAGCCCCAGGGCGGCGATCCTCTCTTCCAGGGCCCGGCGCAGCGGCCCTTCGCCGGCGATGGAGAAGCGGAGTCCTGGGAAAAGGGGCACGAGCCGGGCCGCGGCCTCGACCAAGTGGGCATGCCCCTTGTGCTCCACCAGGCTGCCGGCGCAGCCGACGTGCAAGCCTGGCCTTGGGAGGGGCGCAGCGGCGGCAAAGCGCTCCAGGTCGATGCCGTCGGAAACGACCAGGATCCTCGCTTCGGCGATCCCCCGCGCCGCAAGGATCTCCCTGATCTTGCCGGAGACGGCGACGACCGCCTCCAGGGGCCGGTACTTGATCGCGGCCGCCAGGCGGCCGACCGGGAAATCGACACGGCGGTGGGCGATTACCTTGACCTTCCTCCGCCTTCCGGCCCAGAGCGCGGGGAGGATGGAGCGGGCGTCGTGGCAATGAAGGATGTCGGGGCGGAACTCACCGACGGCGCGGTCGAGCCGGCGCAGGGCGCGCAACCCGCCTTCGCCCGGAGCCAGCCAGGGGAAGCAGCCGCGGCCGGCCGCGCCCAGCCGCGCGGCGAGCGGGCTGCCTTCGCGGCAGGCGGCCGCCACGGCGCAGCCTCCGGCCTCGAGAAAGCGCAGGAGCAGCAGCAGCTGCTGCTGGCCCCCCCGCCACTCCCTACCCGAGTCGAGGTGGAGGACTCTCATTGCGGGCGTTTCTCGCCGCGCGGGCCTTCAGGTATTTCAGCGCCGTCGCCCAGGCCGAGAGGGTGGCGATCACCAGGCCGGGAAAACCGTCCAGCACGCCCAACTTGAATATATAGTGGCGGAAAAAAGTAAAGGGAGGGAGGAGTACGGCGCGGGCCAGCAGGGCCCGCCGCTTGCCGGTGGCGATCTCGCCGGCCTGCAGCGAGGTGTAGCGGTCCAGGCGGCGCAGGTGGTCGCCGATGTCGCGGTAGGTGTAATGCAGGATGGCGCCCGGCAGGGCGGCGACGGCGCCTTTGACGCTCAGCCGCTCGTGGACCCGTCCCTGCCAGGAGGCGGCTTCCTTGCGGAACAGCCGCACCTTGCGGTCGGGATACCAGCCCGAGTGGCGGATCCAGCGGCCCAGGTAGAACGTGCGGCGCTGGACGGCGTAGGCGCTCGCCGCCGGCATGGCGCCGGCTTGCTTCAGGGCGGCGACGGCCTGGCGCAGCTCGGGAGAGAGGCGTTCGTCGGCGTCGAGGTTCAGGACCCATTCGTGGCCGGCCTGGGCCAGGGCGAAGTTCTTCTGCTGGCCGTAGTCCTGGAAGCGGTTCAGGATCACGCGCGCGCCGGCGGCGCGGGCGATCTCCACGGTGCGGTCTTCGGAATGGGAGTCGACCACCAGCAGCTCGTCGGCGACGCCTTCCAGGCTGGCCAGGGCGTCGGGGAGGCGGTCCTGCTCGTTGTAGGTGATGATGACGGCCGATAGTTTCATGGGCTTTTGCGACGGCCCGCCCTCAATGGCGGAAGTGGCGGATGCCGGTGAAGAGCAGCGAAACATTCAGCTTCTGCGCCGTCAGGATGACGTCGGTGTCGCGCACCGAGCCGCCGGTCTCGACGACCACGGCGATCTTGTGGCGGGCGGCGATCTCGATCGAGTCGGGGAAGGGGAAGAAGGCGTCGGAGAGGAGCACGGCGCCCGCGACCGGCGACTGGCTCTTGCCGATGGCCAGCTCCACCGAGTCGATGCGGCTGGCCTGGCCGGCGCCCACGCCCAGGAGCTGCTGGTTCCTGACCACGACGATGCCGTTCGATTTCACGCACTTGACCAGCTTCCAGCCGAAGTCGACGTCGGCCTTCTCTTTCTTGCCCAGGGGCTTGCCGGCCTTGAGCTCGAAGGATTCGACGTCGAAGGGCAGGAGGTCGCGGTCCTGGCAGACGAAGCCGCCGGGGATGGTCTTGACGTCGGTCTTTTCGACGTAGCCGGCCGGCATGCGGATCAGGCGCAGGTTCTTCTTGCGGCGCAGGATCTTCAGCGCTTCGTCGGAAAAATCGGGGGCCAGGATCACCTCGAAAAAGATCTCGGCCAGGGCCGCGGCGGCCTCGCCCTCCAGGCGGTGGTTGAAGCCGACGATGCCGCCGTAGGCCGAGCGCGGGTCGCCGGCGAACGCCGCCTGGAAGGCCGCGGACTGCGCGGCGGCCAGGGCGGCGCCGCAGGGGTTCTGGTGCTTGACGACCGCCGCGAAGTGCTTTTTCCCCTGGAACTCGTTCAGCAGCTCGTAGGCCATGGCCAGGTCGAGGATGTTGTTGAAGGAGAGCTCCTTGCCGTGGAGCTGGTCGATGGCGTGAAAGGGGGAGCGCCGGTCGCGGCTGGCCAAAAAGGCTTTCTGGTGAGGGTTTTCGCCGTAGCGCAGCGCGCGCACCCGGCGGCCGGCGAGGGTCAGGAACTCGGGAGACTCGGACAAGCCTTCGGCGAGGAAGCCGGCGATGAGCGAGTCGTAAAAAGAAGTGTAGGCGAAGGCCTTCTGGGCCAGGCGCCGGCGCTCCTCGTGCGGAATCTCCTGCCCGGCCTGGACCGCGGCGGCGACGCGGTCATAGTCTTTGCCGTCGACCAGCACGAGGGTGTCCTGGAAGTTCTTGGCGGCGGCGCGCACCAACGCCGGTCCGCCGACGTCAATCTTTTCCAGCATGGCGTCGAGGCCGGCGCCGCCGGCCGCCAGCGCTTCCTCGAAGGGATAGAAGTTGAGGATCACCAGGTCGATCTTGCCGGCGCGGATTTCCTCGAGCTGGCGCAGGTGCGCGACCGTCTTGCGGGCCAGCACCGGCCCGAAGACCAGCGGATGCAGGGTCTTGACCCGGCCGTCGAGAATTTCCGGGAATCCGGTGACGGCCGACACGTCGCTGGCCGGAACCCCCTTTTCCCTGAGAAAGGCGGCGGTGCCGCCGGTCGAGACGATCTCCCAGCCGGCCCGGTGCAGGACGGCGGCGATGCCGTCGATTTTTTCCTTGTGGTAGACGCTGATCAATGCCCGCTTCATGGCGCACCCTCCTGGCAGGACCCATTATAGCGTGTCGCGGGCCGCGAAGCAAAAAGCGGGCCGCGGTTTCACAAATCGCCGCTTTTGTGGTACAATCCCGTTCTGACGTGTCCCGGGGTGTAGCGCAGACTGGCTAGCGCGTTCCGTTCGGGTCGGAAAGGCCGGAGGTTCAAATCCTCTCACCCCGATTTTCCCTTTCCCGGCCCGTCCCTTGATTTGGCGACGGCTTTGCAGTATAATTCCCACTTCGGTTGTGACCCGGTGGAGTCAAATGGAAAACCTAAATGAATTGATCGTCCTGCTTTACTTCGTGGTGCTCTCGATCCTGGCCGTCTTCGGCGCGCACCGCTACGTGATGGTTTATCTTTACTACAAGAACAAGAAGGCCGTCCCCAAGCCCGAGCGGCTGTTCCAGGAGCTGCCGCGCGTGACCATCCAGCTGCCCATGTACAACGAGATGTACGTGGCCGAGCGCCTGATCGACGCCGTGGTCAAGATGGATTATCCGCGTGAGCTGCTGGAGATCCAGGTGCTGGACGACTCCACCGACGAGACCGTGGCCATCGCCTCGCGGCGCGTCGAGCAGTACCGCCAGCAGGGGATCGACATCTCCTACCTGCACCGCCGCAACCGCCAGGGCTTTAAGGCAGGCGCCCTCGAAGCGGGGATGCAGGTCGCCAAGGGCGAGTTCATCGCCGTGTTCGACGCCGACTTCGTCCCGCACAAGCACTTCCTGATGAACACCATCCACTTCTTCACCTCCCCCGCCATCGGCATGGTGCAGATGCGCTGGAGCCACCTCAACCGCAATTTTTCCCTCATCACCAACCTGCAGTCGATCTTCCTCGACGGCCATTTCGTCATTGAGCACACCGCCCGCAACCGCTCGGGCCGTTTCTTCAACTTCAACGGCACCGCCGGCATCTGGCGCAAGGCGGCCATCCTCGACGGCGGCGG
>CAYXCX010000012.1:13328-16704 GCA_964463405.1 uncultured Clostridia bacterium | reverse complement strand
AAGGCGGAGCGCGGCATCGTCACCCTCCATACCCCGCTCCCCGCCCAAGCGGCCATCCAGGCTTAGCGCATTCTCGGCTTATTCCGGAGCGCCTGGCCGGTCCGGCCAGCAGACGGGTCCGGCAGGCCTACGCTTGACTTGGCCTTTCGTTTGGGCATAGAATGCGCCCATCATGGCCGAATCCCGCTTCAAGCATTTCGTCAAGTACGTGCTGATCGACATCCTGCTGGCGGCGCTGATCTCCTTCTTCCTCATCAACTACGTCGTCTCAGCCTTCCTGATCGAGGGCGACTCGATGCGGCCGCTGCTGCGCGAGCAGGAAAGGGTCCTCATCTCCAAGCTGGCGGTGCGCCGGGGCCATTTGCGCCGCTTCGACCTGGTGGTGTTCTTCAAGCCGGACGAGCCGGACAAGTCGCTGATCAAGCGCGTCATCGGCATGCCCGGCGAGGTGATCGAGATCCGCGCCGGCCAGGTGCTGGTCAACGACCGGACGCTGGAGCAGCCTTTCGCCGGCTCTGCCGCTTCGCCCGCCGACGACATGAAGGCGCTGCTCATCCCGCGCGGCACCTATTTTGTCATGGGCGACAACCGCCAGGTCAGCTTTGATTCGCGCCTCTTCGGCCCGGTGCCGCAGAAGTACATCTACGGCAAGGCCTTCTTCCGCTACTGGCCCCCGGCCGTCATGGGCCGGGTCCGCTAGGGCCAAAATAAAGTGATAGTGATAGTGATAGTGATAGGAAAAGCAATTAACGATCTTTAGTTTGTTTACGGTTTGATGCTTCGAGGGCTCGCTACTACCACTATCACTACCACTATCACTTAAATATCGCTCTCAAGCTTGTTTTTTTTTTTCGGACTCCCGCGCCTGAGGGCAAGCGGATGGATGCTCCTTTACCTGGAGCGGCGAATGTGCTATAAATCAGGGGATGAAATCCGGAAAATCCCTTTTGGCGCTGGTTGTCTTGCTCTGCCTGGCCGCCGCTGTCGCGCTGGCTGCCGACGTCACAGAGCTGAAGCGCCGGGTCGTCGAGATCGGCGGCCTGGATTTCAAGCGCGAGGTGCCGGTGCGCTACCTGGACCGCGCCCAGCTGCAGGAGTACGTCGGGCGCCTCTTCGAGCAGGACTATCCGCAGGACCTGGCCGACCGCGAAGCGGAATATCTCTACTGGATGGGCTTCAGCCGCGAGCGCCTCGACCTGAAGGCGCTGCGCCGGCGCATCATCCTGGAGAACGTCGGCGGCCTGTACAACGAGAAGACCGACGAGCTGCTGGCCGTGGAGGAGTTCCGCCGCCTGGATGCGCTCCACGCCCCGGCGCTGGTCCATGAGCTGCGCCACGCCCTGCAGGACCAGCATGTCGACCTGGCTGCCGTGCTGGGCGAACTCTCCGACTTCGATGACCGCAAGCTGGCGGCGCTGGCGGCGGTCGAGGGCGACGCCACGCTGGTGATGATCCTGCAGATGGGCTTCGATCCCGAGCGGCTCGGGGAGGCCTTGAGCCTGGAGAACGTCCTGCGGCTGTCGGCCGGCTCCGAAGCGGCCGGGCTGGCGCAGGCCCCCGCCGTGCTCCGGCAGCAGCTGCTCATGCCCTACCTGGAGGGGCTGAAGTTCAGCCGCGCCGTCCTGCGCGAGCGCTCCTGGCCGGGGTTGCACCAAGCGCTGCAGCGCCCGCCGCTCTCCAGCGAGCAGGTCCTGCACCCGGACAAGTACCTGGCCGGCGAGACGCCGGCAGAGGTGTCCACCCGCTTCCGCCCCGCCCGTGGCGAGGCGTACCACGCCGGCGTTGCGGGCGAGCACTACCTGAACGTCCTGCTCGGGGAGGAGGGCGCGTCCGCGGCGGCGCCGTCCGTCGCCGCGGGCTGGGGCGGCGACCGTTTCACCCTGTACCGCGACGGCCCGGCGCGCCTGCTCCTGTGGGAGGCGCACTGGGACGATGCCGGCGCCGCCGCCCGCTTCCACGCCGTCTTCCGCCGCTTCCTGGAGCGCCGCTTCGGCGCGGCGCTGCGGCGCGGGCGCTGCCGCGGCCGCGCCTTCCTGCAGGGGAGCTCGGCCGCCGGCCATTTTTTTCTCTGCCGCGAAAACGCCCGCCTGTTCTACGCCCGCAGCAACGACCGCGGCAAGATCGAAGAGCTAATCAGCGGAGGTATATATGATTAACGCCACCCAGATTCGCCGGGGAATGATCATCCTGATGGACAACAAGCTGTACCGCGTCGAGGAGATGGACCACGTGACGCCCGGCCGCTACAAGTCGACCATCCACGTCAAGATGCGCGACCTGGAGAGCAACGTGCGCTCGCCGTTCCGCTTCGGCTCCTCCGACCGCGTGGAGAAGGTGACCCTGGAGACCAAGGAGGTCACCTACTCCTACCACGACGGCACCCACTACATCTTCATGGACTCGCAGACCTACGACCAGATCACCCTGGACGAGGAGTTCATCGGCGACAACGTCTATTACCTGAAGGAAAACGAGACCTACCAGATGGAGTTTTTCCAGGGCCGGCCGATCAACATCGTGCCGCCCCTGGCCATGGAGTTCAAGGTGGCCGAGACCGACAAGACCATGAAGGGCTCGACCGTTCAGGCCTCCTACAAGCCGGCCAAGCTGGAGTGCGGCCTGGAGGTGATGGTGCCGCCCTTCATCGAGGAAGGCACGGTCATCAAGGTCGACACCCGCGACGGCACCTACATCGAGCGCGTCAGCAAGTAGGCCGCCCGCTCAGTTGTCGGCCAGGCGGAACGCCGCCAGGTAGATCAGCCGGCTCACTTTCTCCATGGTCGCGCCGTCGAACTTGTCCATGCTGTCGCCCGGGGTGTGGTAGATGTCGCTCATGCCGGTGATGAAGAAGGCCCAGGGCCGGCCGGCCATGGCGAACGGGGCGTGGTCGCTGCCGCCCGACATGCGGTCCAGGCGCCGCGGCGTCTCGCGGTAGAGGATGTCGAAGCCGACGTGGACGTTGGCCGCCGCCAGCGCCTGGCGCAGCAGGGGCGAATCGGCCGACAGCGAGAGGGGCAGGAAGTTCGTTGGCGTGATCCGCTTGAGCAGCTCGTCGGCGCTGACGTTGAGCATGCGCGTCATGCGCCGCAGGCCGCGCTCGTCCCAGGGGCGGGCGACCATGTCCAGGTTGATGTAGGCCAGCGTCTTGTCCAGGGGAAACAGCGGGTGCTCCGTGTACCAGCGCGAGCCCAGCAGCCCCTGCTCTTCTCCGGTCCACAGGCAGAAGACCACGCTGCGCTTGGGCTTCTCGGGGTTCAGCGCCAGGGCGCGGGCCATGGCCAGGACCGAGCAGGCCCCCGAGGCGTTGTCCTCGGCGCCGTTGTAGACGTAATCGCCGCGCCGGCCCAGGTGGTCGAGGTGGGCGCCGATGACCACC
>CAYXCX010000012.1:0-13318 GCA_964463405.1 uncultured Clostridia bacterium | reverse complement strand
GTCCTTCAGCCGGGCATCGCTGCCTTCGATCCAGGCCACCACGTTGGCGCTCTTGGCCAGGCCGTAGCGCACCTGGTTGCTCAGACGCAGGACGGCGCCGGGCAGGGCGAGCGAGCGGGGCTTGCAGCGGGCGGCGATCTCCTGCTGCAGGCCGGCGACTGTCTTGCCGGCGCCGGCCAGGATGGCATCGGCCATCTCGCGCGACACGCGCACGATGGGGCGCCCCTCCCAGGGCATGCCCGGCGAGCCGGGGATGAGCAGCTTTTTGCGGCTGTCGGGCAGGATGGGCTTCTCGTCGTTGACCCGCTGGCGGTCGAGGATCTCGCGCTGGACGTCGCCGCCCGCCAGCGAGCTCTTGGCGATCAGCACGGCCGCGGCGCCGCGCTTGAAGATCTCCGCGGCCTTGGCGAAGTCGGCGCCGCCGCCGCGGCGCATCGGGGCGGCGGAGTATTTGTCTTTCAGCTCCTTGTTCTTCTGGAAGGGCGAAGCCGGGTCGCCGGCTCCCGGGGCGTCGGCGAGGATCAGCACCGCCTTGCCCTTCAGGTCGAGTCCAGCCAGGTCGTCGTAGCCGGCCCCCTTTTCGCTGATGCCGTAGCCGGCGAAGACCAGCGGCGCGCTCACGTCCAGCGGCAGGAGCGAGCTGAAGGCGAAATCGACCTCGGGGGTGAAGGGTCGGGCCTGGCGGGCGGCGCCGACGCCGGTCTCCAGGGCGGCGGCGGCGGTCGTCTCCAGCGCCTCCTTCAGGACGACCTCCTGCAGGTAGCCGCGCTCGGGCTTGGCCTGCGGCTGGCCCGGCTCGGGCCCGAAGAAGGCGGCCGCCGGCCGGGGCATGTCGCCGCCCGGCTTCAGCCCCCACAGGGCCAGCAGCGAGCGGGCGTACTCGGCGGCGATGTCGTAGCCCGGGCTGGCCGCCTCGCGTCCCTCGAGGGCGTCGTGGGACAGGAAGGCCATCAGCGCCATCAGGTCGCCGGCGGTTATGCTGGCAAAGCCCGCCTGCAGCCGCTCCGGCACGGCGGCGGGCTTTTCCACCGTCTGCAGGTTCTTCATCATCTCGGCGACCGGGTCGGCCTTTTCCTGGGCCGGGAGCGCGGTCAGCAGCAGCAGGCCGATCACCAGGGCGAAAAGGATTCGTTTCATGGTTGGCTCCTTAAGGGGGTTTTACGGAAAGTAAGGCGGAATGGTTCCCCTGAAATCAAGATGGTTCAAGGGCAGGCGCGCTTAAAACTCGACCCCGAACTTGTTTTTCAGCGCCAGCGCGATGGCGAAGGTCAGGAGCAGGTACCAGAGCAGCCAGTGGGCGCGGATGCCCAGGAACGAGACGTCGCGGGCCGGGTAGCGGATGGCGATGGAGCGGAAGGGCGCCCGGGCCTCGAGCAGGGCTTCGGCCGGGTGGATGAAGTGCTCGAGCGAGGAAACGGCCAGCTTCTTGTTGGCCAGGGCGCTCAATCCCGAGCCGACGACCAGGCTCTTGCTGAGGGTCAGGCCGCCGGCGCGGATGGCGATCGCCGCCTTGCCCGGGGCGGCCGCCTGCAGCCGCCAGTCGATCTCGCGCAGGGCAACGACGTGGACCGGATTCATGGTCGCCCGGTAATGGGGGCTGGGGGCCACTTCGGCTTCCGCCGCCTCGGCGCCGTCCGCCAGGACCGCCTTGACGGCGATGGTTTCGCCGGGGCGGAAGGGGCGCATGCCGTAGCGGATGTCCATCTGCACGAACAGCAGGAAGAGCAGCGGCAGCACGGCCAGCAGCGGCGCCAGGTTGAGCGCGAAGTACTTGCCGGTGTAAAACAGGCTGCGGAAGAAGGAGCCGACGATGGTGCGCCAGAAGTCGCGGTAGAGGCGGATGGCCAGGATGTTGGGCTCGATGAGGCCCTTGGCTTGGTGGCCGGGGCGGGGGCTGGAGAGCCAGCGGAAGCCCCGCAGCACGCAGAGCGAGGTCACCCGGCTGAGCCACCGGATGCCCCAGAAGGGAGGCAGCTTGGCCAGCGGCGCCAGCAGCAGGTCGCAGGCCTTGGTGGCGAGGAGGTTGAGGCGGTGCGCCATTTAGGAGATGTAGCCCAGGCCGCTGAGCTTGTTGGCCAGCTCCTCCTTGTCGCCGCCGTCGCCGCTCTTGATCTTGTCGTACTCCTTGCCGATCAGGTCCTCGACCATTTCCTCTAGCGACGAATAGCCGTGGAAGGCGAGGATGGCCTCGGCCTTCTGGTCGGCCTCCTTGCTGAGCTTGACCTTGGTTGCCATGGGGTTCCTCCTAGATGATCGCCCGGCCCTTCATGGAGCTGGGCGTGGCGATGCCGAAATACTTCAGGATGGTGGGGGCGATGTCCTGAATGCTGGGGACCTGCTTGAGGATTTTGAAGCTGGAAAGGAACGAGGCCGGCACCTTGAGCGGGTCGACGCAATGGTCGCCCGACCACCAGCCCAGGTTGTCGCTGATCGTCTCGGCGCTCAGGGTGCCCAGGGCCGAGTCGTCGCTGATGCGGTAGCCGCGGTTGAAGCCCAGGATGATGTCCGGAGCGCGGCCGATGTAATCCTTGGAGAAGTGGTCCTCGGAGAGGTAGGCGCAGGTGATCACCCGGGCGCCGTCCTTGGGGTCGGTGATGGACTCCAGCCCGGCCTTGATCTCCTCCAGCAGGCGGCGCTTCTCGCCGGCCGTGACGATGCCGTGGCCCTCGCGCCCGGCCAGGTTGAGGTAGAGGCCGTTCAGCCCCAGGGCGTAGGCCCTGCTGGCGCCCCAGTCGGCGGCGTCAAAGATCGACGAGCCCGGGTCGCCGTAGGCCAGCTTCAGGTATCCCTGGGCCGCCAGCCAGTTGTTGACGTTGACCTCGCGGCGGAAGGGAGCGAAGCCGTGGTCGGACAGGACCAGCACCGGGATGCCGGGGCCGATCGCCTGCAGCGCCTCGCCCAGCACGCGGTCGAACTTGCGGTACATCTCGTCGGTGATGAATCCGAAGCGCTTGCTCTCCTCCGGGTGATAAAAGGGGTGCTCGCGGTCGTTCAGGGCCCAGAACATGTGCTGCCCCTGGTCGAGCGAAGAGAAGTAGAAGAACAGCAGCCCCTCGCTCTGGCCCAGGAAGCGGCGCAGCTCAAAGGCGAACAGGCGGCGGCTCTCCTCGAACACCGACAGCGACTGCACGATGTAGTTCTCCATGGAGAAGGTGCCGTTGCTCAGGGCCTTGGTGTCGGCCGGCAGGCCGATGGTGTGGAACAGGCCGACGCGGTCGGCCAGCTCCCGGGAATAGCCGGCCGGGGTGCTGATGGGCACGGCCGGGTCGCGCGGGCTGATGTGGATGGGCGAGATGTAGAGGCGGAAGCGCGGGCCCATCTCCAGCAGGTAGAACTTGACCATGCCGGTGATGGCGGCCAGCGAGCCCATGAGCGGGAAGCGCACCTCGACCCATTCGGAGTACTCCTTCTCGGCCAGCAGGATCTCCCTGCCCTGGATGTCGATGCGCGCCGTCCTGCGCCGGTCGTCGACGTAGACCTTGAAGGGGATGATGACCGGCTCGCTCTCCTTGAGCAGGTCGTTTTTCGGCCCGTCGATCTGCCCCTCCATCACGTGGTTCTCGTCGATGTAGGCGTAATAGACATTGGCCGCCGACAGCTCCCTTTGCGATTCCTTCTCGTCGGAGGTGTACAGGGTGTAGATGCCGTAGGTGCCCTGGATGTCGGGAGTGCCCATGCCGGCCAGGGTGCGCTGCTTGCTGGCGGAGGGCGGGTAGTTGGTCGGCGCCTTGAAGATGGTGGCCGGGATGCCGCGCTCCTGCAGGTAGTCCCAGAAGGCCGGCCCCTCGCGCTTGAGCACCACCTTGCCCGGCTGGAGCGGGATGCGGTATTTTCCCAGGTTGACCAGCATGCGCGAGGGCATGGTCTCGCTCTGGGCGAACATGGGCAGGTAGGTCTGGGGGTCGCGGTGCAGGAAGTCGAAGATGCCGTAGGCGCCTGGGTCGGATCCGGAAATGAAGCTGCCCCAGGCCACCGGGCTCTGCGGCGGGATGGTCGAGCGCATCATGGTGAAGGCGCCGCGCTGGCCCAGGCGCTGCATGTTGGGCAGTTCGCCGCGGCGCATCAGGCGGTCGACGACGGACGGATCCATGCCGTCGAAGCCCAGCACCAGCATCTTCCTTCCCAGGGGCTTGCCGGCGCCGAAGTTCAGGAACGGGGCGGCGGCGGCGACAGCGCCCCCAGCCTTTATAAAGTCTCTCCTTTTCATGATTCCTCGCAAAAACAAGCGGGTTTGAACGGAAGCACAATAATAACCCAAAATTGTCTTGATTTCAACGGCCGCGGCGCGGCACATTTTTCCCTCTTGCGCCCTCTTGCGCCGTCCGTTAAGCATCGGCCATGCGCGACTTGTTCTCCCCGCTCTTCCTGGCTGTCCTGGCCACGCTGGCCGCTGCCCGCGCCCTGGCCCCGCCCGCGTATCCCTGCCGGCCGCTGGCCCTGGCCGCCTTCGGCCTGTTTTTGGCCTTGTTCGTCCTGAGGCGCCTGCGCGCCGCCTACGCCGCAGCCGTCCTGGCTTTCTGCCTTCTCTTCTGCGGCGCCTACCTGGGCCGGCGCGAGACGCACGAGGCCGGCCGCGGCCTGGCCTTTCCCGCCTCCGACTACGTCACCGTGAGCGGAAAGCTGCGCGCCTATCCCGAGATCGGCGCCGGGCGCTCGGTCCTGCAGGTCGCCGCCGGCCGCGTCTCCTGGCCGGGGGGCGGGGCGGCCGGCCCGCTGGGCATGCGCGTCGTGGTCGGCGGCGACCTGCGAGCCCTGAACCGCGGCGACAGGGTTGAGGTCGACTGCCGGGTCGATCCCCGCGGGCCGAGCCGCAACTTTTTCGCCAACCCCTACGATGACTACCTGCTGACCCGCGGCTTCCAGGCCTCGGCCTTCAGCAAGTCGGCGCAGCTGGCGCGGCGGACCGGCGCGGCGGCACCGTTCTGGCGCTTCATCGGCGCCTGGCGCAGCCGCGTGCGCCGGGCCATCGAAGGGCGCTACCTGGAGGGGGGGCGGCTGAAACCGGCCGGGGTCTTTCTGGAGGCCACCCTGCTGGGGGACCGCGGCCGCTTGGAGAACGGCGAGCAGGAGGAACTGATCGGCAGCGGCGTCTTCCACCTGCTGGCCATCTCCGGCGGCAACATCGCCATGCTGGCCCTGGCCTCGCTCGTTCTCTGCCGCGTGCTGCGCCTGCCGCTCAAGGTCCGCTACGGCGCCACCGCCCTGCTGCTGCTCCTGTTCCTGGCCCTCTCGGGATTCGACGTCTCGGCCGAACGGGCGGTGCTGATGGCCCTGCTGGTCTTTGCCGGAAAGGTCTGGTTCATGGACGTGGAGCCGGCCAACATCATCTCCTGCTGCGGCCTGCTGCTGCTGGCCGCCAACCCGGCGCAGTTTCTCGACCCGGGATTCGTCCTGACGTTTGCCCTGACGGCGGCCATCCTGGCCGGCCGCCGCCTCTTTCTGCGCCGGCTGCGCCGGCTGCCGCGCTGGGGCGCCGAGCTTGTCTCGGCCAACTTCTCGGCCGCCCTGCTGGCGCTGCCACTGTCGCTCCATTTTTTCCAGCGCTACGCCTTTTCCGGCTTCTTCAGCGGCCTGCTGCTGGCGCCGCTGGCGGCCGGCGTCACCCTCTGCGGCGTCCTGCTGCTGTTGCTGAGCTGGCTCCCGGGGGCGGCGGCCGGCCTGGCGCTGCTGCCGGCCGGCATCCTGCTCGACGCCTTCTTCGCCGCCAGCGGCTGGATCTACCGCCACGCCTCCTGGAGCGTGTTCCGCCCATCGCCTCCGCTCTGGCTGCTGGCCCTGGCCGGGGCCGCGTTTTACCTGGCGACCCTGGAGCGCGCCCGGGCCTGGCTGCGGGCGGCTTCGGCCCTGCTGCTGGCCGGGCTGCTTCTTTTCATTTCCCTGCCGCCGCGCCGCCACCGGCCGCAATGCCTGGAACTGTACTTCCTCGACGTCGGCCACGGCGATGCCATCGTGGCCGTCTTTCCCGGCGGTGACGCCCTGCTGCTCGACGGCGGCGGCTCCAGCTATTCCGACTTCCAGGTCGGCCGGCGCCTGGTCCTGCCCTTCCTCATCCAGAAAAGGATCCATGTCCGCTGGGCGGCGGCGAGCCATTTCCACCCTGACCACGCCGAAGGGCTGGCCGAGATCCTGCCGATCATCAGGCCCGAGGAACTGTGGATCTCCTCGCTGGCGGAAGAGGATCGTTATTGCCGGCAGCTGCTGGCCGCCGTGCCACCTGGAACCGCGATCCGCCGCCTGGCCCGGGGCTTCACCCTGGCGGCCGGCGGCTGTTCGCTCGCCTGCCTGGCCCCGCCCGCGTTCATCGAGTCGCCGCACACGGCCAACGACCACTCGCTGGTCCTGCGCGTAGCTGCAGGCCGCGCATCCTTCCTACTCTGCGGCGATGTCGAGAAAGGAGTGGAGTCATGGTTGGAGCACGAATTCGGGCCGGGGCTCGCCGCCTCCGTGCTGAAGGTTCCGCATCACGGCTCGCGCACTTCTTCCTCCGCGGCGTTTCTCGACGCGGTCAAGCCTGGGGTCGCGGTGATCTCGGCGCCGGCGTCCAGCTCCCACGGCTTCCCCCAGCGCGAGGTGATCGAGCGCCTGAAGGAGCGGAAGATACGCTGGCTCAGCACCGCCCGGCGGGGAGGCATATGCGTCTCATCCGCAGAACAAGGGCTGCTGATCCAAGTATCTAAATGACATTGGAACCGGAAACGAGGCCCGGCTTTGTGTCTTGGGCGAAGCAGCAACAAGCATGGGACATCGCCAAGTCGCCATGAGGGGAAACGGCCTTTTTTCATCTTTGCGACGCGGTCGAGCGGGCGCTAACTCCGCTTGCGCGGCCAGGGCGACTCCGCTATCATGGACCCGCAAGTCTGAGGCTGGAGAGGCGGGCTTGGCGCGGCAGGAGGCGTCCATGCGCAAATGCTTCTTTCTCCTTTTGCTGATCGTCGCCCTCGGCGCGGCGGCCGATGCCCCGAAAGCCGCCGATGACCGCGGCTTCGACCCGACCGGCACCTGGATGGGCCGGCACGGCCCGCTGGCGCTGATGCGCGCCGGCGACACGCTGTCGTTCTCCTACTCGGCGGTTTTCGGCGCCACCGCCCACATCTGCGACGGCATCGGCGTCGCCGGCTTCGTCGGCGACGGGCGCTGGGAATACCGCGACGGCCAGGGCACCGTCACCTTCACCACCAGGAACCGCAGCGTGACCATGCAGGTCTCCGACGGCATCGCCTCCTTTTGCGGCGCCGGCTGGCCCGGCGAGACCTTCGGCCCGGATTCGTGGAAGCCCGCTTACAACTGCCGGGTTGTCGCTCCCAAGGCCCACTTCCTCGTCGTCGGCCCGCTGCCGCCCGAGCCGCGGCCGGGCTACGTCGTGCAGGGCGACTGGGTGGAGGCGATCGGCCTGGTCAACGAATCGTCGCCCGCCTGGCTGCTGGCGCGCTACGTCGGCAGGGAGCGCACCACGGCCGGTCTGCTCGAGCGCGACGCCCTCGAATGCCGGGAGGGGCTCTAGCGAGCCCATGAACCAGCCGCAGAACGGAAGGCGGTTCCTGAGTTCGTACCGACAAGCCCCCGCTTGACTCTTCTCCCCATCGCCCCTACAATCGCCCCATGACAAAAAGCAATGCCATCCTGACGATCCTGCTGCTGGTGCTGCCGGGTTCCCTGGCTGCCGGCGACAAGGCATACGTGATCGCCGAACTGAAACCGGCGGGCAGCGGCGTCCAGCTGGTGCTGCGCGATGTCGAGGACGAAGGCAAGCTGTCGCAGCTGGTCGTCTACGAGCAGGACAAGCTGATCGACCTGGCCGCGGCCCGCGAGGTCCCGGGGACAAGCCTGCGCCAGGGCGACATCCTGTTCCTGGGCCAGGGCAAGCAGATGTTCATCGCCCCCGGGAGAGCGGTGCACGCCCGGATCGCCTCCGGGCAGCCCGAAGAGGCCAGGGTCATCAACGAGCTCAGTCGCCGCCTAGCCGCCGGGACCCAAAAAGCGGACGAATGGACCGGGCCGGCCGCCGGCGGCCGCGTGGATGCCGAGCTCGACCGGGTGCGCCGCTCCTTCCTCTTCGTCCTGGAGTTCGCCCTGGGCGCCCCGTTCACCGCCGGCCAGGAGAAGCTTATTCTCGATCCGTTTGGCCCCGGCTGGTGGCGGGGCAAGTCGGCCGAGGAAAAGAAGACCTTCGGCCAGTACCCGCAGGTTGTGGCCTGGATCTTCCGCGCCCCGCAGAAGGAGCTGGAGGAGATGCGCCGCAGCCTGGAGGAGGCGACCCGCCAGTGGCTGGAGGAGTCGCCCGCTTCCGACCCGGTGGTGGCCATGGTCCGCGCGCGCCTGGCCGAGCGCGGCCGCCAGGTCGCCGGCGGCGAGCCGCCGCTGACCGAGATGGCCGCCGCCGCTTTCGCCGAGATGTACGCCTACTCGCGCCTGCTGCGCCGCGACGGCGCGGCCCTGCCCGGGCAGGTCGCCGCCGCCGACGTCGCCGCCGCGCGGGGCCAGCTGCTGCGCGCCTGGCCGCGCTTCTCGGCCGCCGAGAAGGCCCAGGCGGCGACCGCGCCCGGGCTGTGGCTGGTGCTGCGCGCCCTGATCGCCCACGGCGAAGCCTCCCAGCGGCGCAGCGCCCTGGAGCGCATCGCCTCGCTGACCGCCGCCGAAGCGGCCCCCGGCCGGGACAGGGCGGCCGGCAAGGGGGACGACGCCGTGGGCAACATGATCAAGCACAACGTCATGCTGAACATCCAGCAGCAGACGTTCAACCAGTACATGTGGAGCTGGGGGTTCCGTTACCACCCGACCTATGGCAAAATGTGGTGAAGACAGACTTTAGACGCCAGGCGTTAGCCAAAGAAGAACCCGAGGAAAAATCGCCAGCGGCGGACGGCGGCGGCGCAGAAGCGATCTGGGGCGCCTCGCGATTGCGCCGGCGATAGCCAACAAATCGAATATCGTCGATAAAAATGTTCCTTGACTTGGCGCAGGCGCGGATGTACACGTTGTGACGTGGCATTGCCGCCATGAACGGCATGGGAGGCGACATGGGAAAAAATATTTTCGCGGCGTTTCTCGCGCTCCTGGCCTTGTCCGGCCTGCTGGCTCCGCCGTTGGCCGCACAGGCCCCGGCGATCAACAAGGCCTACCTCGGGCAGCCGATGTCGGATTTCGAGCTGGCGACGCTCGACGGCAAGACGATCCGGCTCGCGGCGCTGAAGGGCCGGAACGTGCTGCTCGTCTTTCCGCGCGTCTTCTACGCCGCCGGCAGCGACTGCTCGATCTGCGGCTACCAGTACGCCGAGCTGGCCGACCGCTGCCAGGCGGGAAAGTGGCAGGAGAAATTCGGCCTGAAGGTGCTGGTCGTCTTTCCCTTTTCGGTCGAGGTGATCCGGAGCTGGATCGCGCGCATCCCGGCCATGCTGGCGGCGGTCGAGGAATGGAAGAACCCCAAGGAGGAGGACCTGAAGAACGAACAGGCGCAGCGCAGGAGGGAGATCGCCCGCCAGGCGTTTCCCAAAAAAATCGCCTTCGCGGCGGCGGCCGTCCCCATGCCCTTCACGATCCTGGTCGACGAGAAGCGGGATCTCTCGCGGGGGCTTGACCTGTTCCGCGAGGAGTGGAGCGGCGGCAAGGGCGACCAGAACATCCCCGCGGTCTTCCTTCTCGACCGGGAGGGAGTCGTCCGCTTCAAGCTCGTCGGCCAGCACACCCTCGACCGGCCCTCGGCGGACTATCTCGAGAAGATCATGAAGGCCGTGCTCTGAAGAAGAGATACAGAGCTTGTTTCAATTCTGAGGCCTGACCGCGACACGCCAGGGTTCCGTCCCCAGGCAGCGCGATCAATCGGTCGTCATTCGTGACTGGGGATCAAAAAATGTCTGGTGGGTGTTCCCCAAGCCTTTCATGACCGCGCAGGTATGGAGGATGGCGGCCGGGGTATGTCCCGGCGCCGGGAGGAAGGCGCGGGCAGCCGCAATCCATAGGGGATAGGAGCTTGGCCATTCGCCATGCTTGGCACGGATCGTGCTTCCATTCATTGCCGGCCCAAACGCTAGGCTGCGCCAGGAGGGATAAATGAATGGTCAAGCCGCTGTGGATGAAAACGCCGCCGCCAGGAAGCGCTGGCGCCTGATCCTGTTCGCGGCCATCGCCGTTGCGCTGGCTTCATACGCCGCCAACGGCATGCTGCTGATCCTTGTCGTGCACGTTGCCGTCGCCGGCATTGCCGGCAAATACTCCGCTTGCCTCGGGTATTCCGCTCCGGGCGCCTTTTTGGTGGCGCTCTTCCTGCCTGTGCTGGTGCCGCTGGCCATCGCCGTTTTCCTGAGCTCCCGGGGCGGATCCGCCAAGCACCCGCAGGCGGTGGTGCTTGCGCAATTGACCCGCTGCGCTGGGCTTTTTTCCGGCACCGTCAAGGTGAGCGGCGAGAACGCGATCCTGAAGCCCTTTCCGGGTTTTTTCGGAGGCTCCGCCATCCCCCTGGATGAGCAGCGGCTGTTGTTCGCCATCATCCCGGGGCACTTCAAGTGGCGGGTCACCTCGTCCAGCCAGTCCATGACCTTTCTCGCCCTCGACCTGCTCGGGGACGAATCGTTCGCCGAGATCATCGGCACGCTGACCGACGCCGTGGCGCAAAAGAAAGCCGCGGGTCTGCAGCTGGTCATGGCCGACTACCGGGGCCGGGCGGCGCTCATCGACCTGTCGCGGCTGGGCCGCAATCCCGCCCTGCTCGAGGCCATCGTCCGCACCCGGCCGCGCCGCCTGGAAAAGCTGCGGCAATGGCTTGCCGGCGACGCGCGGGTCATCCTGAAGGGGGTTTCCTTCATGGCGGCCGGCATCGAGCGGGGAAAGAGCGTGCTCCCTTGGGACGAGATCGAGACCTTCCAGACCATGACCACGAACGGGATGCTGACCTCGCTGGAAATCGTCCTGAAGAAAACGAAGCAGGGCCGCTTCACGGGCAAGGAGCGCCACCTGACCGAGCCCCTGCTCCACGCCTTTTCCCCGAGCCGCAAGGAGTGGTATTCGGCCGAGTGCTTTTTCTGGACGCAGCGGAACGACCGGTCCTAGGCAGAGCCGGCTGCCGGGCCCTGCATGGCAGCATGCGAACCGGCCGGGCGATGGAGGGGAAAACAATTCGCGCGGCAAAAACGTTTTAATTGAAAGGAGATACAGTGAATTCCAAGCCAAGCTCTTTCAACAAGCGGGCATTCACCGCCATCATGTCGGGATTGACGGCCCTGACCCTGCCCATCACGGGCCTGATCCTGCACGGTTATTCAGAAGGCCTCATCAGCGGCGACCAGCACGCCTGGCTCATGGCCCATGTCGTTTTGGGCTTGCTTTTCGTCGTCTTCGCAGCCTGGCATGCCATCCTCAACCGCCGCGCCTTGCGGAACTACGTCAAGTCGGGATTTTTCAGGGCGCTTCCGGACAAATAGGATTTTTGCTATCGTGACCTTTTGCGAATGGGAAGGAGGCCAGGGATGCCGGCTGAAAAAACCGTGATTGTCGCCAACTTTCTCCAGGGGTGCGTGCCGCTGTTGTCGCTGGTCGCCTATCTGCCGCAATGGAAAAAAATAGTCGCCAACAAATCCAGCCGGGACATTTCCTTGACTTCCTGGCTGGTCTGGCTGCTCTCTTCCGCCATCACCATTTTTTACGCGATCATTCAATACAAGGTCACGGGCAAGGGCACGGCGCTGATCTTTTCCAGCGTGCTGGCTCTTGTGTTTGTCTTTGTGACCGTTTGCTTGATCGCGTTTTACAGAAAAGGCGGAATTGCGGCCGGCTTGCGCTGACCAGGAGCGAGATCAGTTTCTGCTGCCTTTGCGGCCGGTTTCCCGGCGCGAGCCTGCTGTGGATCGAGAAGCGCTGCGTCCGGAAGCACAATTATAAAGTTGAGACCTGATCCCCGGGTCCACAAAACACGCCGCCGGCAAATTATTCCTTCACCAGCACGGCGTCGATCGTGAAGGTCTGGCCGCTGCTGATGGTGAAGGTGGTCACGTAATCCCGGTAGCCGGGCAGGGTCAGCCTGATGTTGTGGCTGATGGGAGTGACGTTGGTGATCGCCGCCGGGGTGTGGCGGCCCGTGCTTTTGCCGTCAAAAAACATCAGCGCGCCGCCAGGGGTCGAGTTCACCTGGACGATGGTGTTGGCGGCGTCATTGTCGGGTTTCTTGATGACGAGGAAATATAGGGAAGCGGCCAGGATGGCGACGACGCCGGCGATGACCAGCGGCGCCCCCTTGCGCCTTTTGTTGAAATCGGGCCACTCCTCGTCTCCTTCCTGCTCGACGACTTGCGGCGTTTGGCCTTCATCCTCCGGGGCGGCGGCGGAGCCCTGGGCGCTCGAACCGGCTTGGCAAACTGCGGGTGCCGGCAAGCCCTTGAGGCATGTCACGCTGAGGAATGTGAGGAGCGCCAGCAGGGCGGCCGGCCGGCATTGAGTGCGGTTGGTTTTCATGTGCCACCTGAAGCGGAACGCCAGGAAGAGATCTGCGCCCCGGTTAAACCCGATTGTCAAAAAAAACCAGCGAAATGTCAACCGGCGTGAGCAGGCGTTTTCCTGCCTTTCGCCAGAGAGCCCGCGAGTTTGTGGGCAGTTCTTGGAAAATTCATCTGTGCGCCGCTCCGGCCCCCGGCGTGCTTCCGGCGGGGCGCTTTTGCTGGTATGATCCGGCCATGAACCTGTCCATCTCAATGCAAGCGGCCCGGCGCATCCTGTTGCAGGCCCAGCTCCTCGACGGCCGCACCCGGACCGGCAGAGGCCGGGAGGGGGTGGCGCAGGTCGTGGATCATTTGGGCTACGTGCAGATCGACACCATCTCGGTGATCGAGCGGGCCCACCACCAGGTGCTGTGGACGAGGATCCCCGGCTACCGGCCGGAGCACCTGCACCAGGCGCATGCTCGGGAGCGGTCAGTCTTTGAATACTGGGGGCACGCGGCATCGTACCTGCCCATGAGCGACTATCGCTTCTACCTGCCGATGATGAAGAGCTTCTACGATCCCAAGAACTCCTGGTACCGGGGCTGGGGGGAGAGATACGGGAACTACCTCGAACCCGTGCTCCGGCGCATCCGCGAGGAGGGGCCGTTGGCGGCGCGCGATTTCGAGACTCTCGCCGCCCGGGGCCAGGGGCCGTGGTGGGACTGGAAGCCGGCCAAGGCGGCATTGGAGACGCTCTTCTGGCGCGGCGAGCTGATGATCCGCGAAAGACGGGGATTCGAGCGCGTCTACGATCTCCGTGAACGGGTCCTTCCCGCTGGAACGGATACGCGGGAACCTGCTGCCGCCGAACTTGGCCGCTTCATCGTGCAGCGCGCCCTTGGTGCAAAGAC
>CAYXCX010000011.1:0-16886 GCA_964463405.1 uncultured Clostridia bacterium | reverse complement strand
CCGGGCCTCCGCGCCCTGCCGCTTTCATCGCGGCAGGGCCCGGCTTGGGCTCAGTTCATGAGGTAAAGGTGCTTCAGGTAACTTTTCGGGGGGTCGGGCAGGAAGACGCCCAGTTGCTTGTCGCCTTCGGGGTCCAGGTCGTAGACCTCGCTGTTCCAGCGCACGACGCCGCGCATGCTGACCAGCTCGTCGCCCAGGGTGAGGACGAGCTTGATCTCGCGGTCGATGGCGACCATCTGGCTTTCGGCGCGGATGCGCATGCCGTGGGGGGACAGGTTCAGGGCGGTGCCGGGGCAGTAGGTGTCGTTGCAGCCGTACATCAGCTCGACGCGCTGCAGGACGCGCGGTTCCAGTCGTTTTTCCACAGGGGGGACCTCCGTCGGCGGGAAAGGCAAGGGGCGATTATACACCAGCGCGGTTCGGTTGGGAAGCGGGGTGCATGGCGGACCGGGGCCGACCTGGTGTATAATCGCCGGCGATGGATGCGCATGCCGTTCGCCCGATCCCGGCCGGACCGGCGGCGCCGGTGGGCTTTTTCGACTCGGGCGTCGGCGGCCTCTCGGTGCTGCTGGCCGCCCGCCGCCTGCTGCCGCGGGAAAACATGGTCTACGTCGCCGACTCGGCTTACTGCCCCTACGGCGGCCGCAGCCGCGACTTCGTCCGCGGCCGCTCTCTGGCCATCACCCGCTTCCTGCTGGCGCGCGGGGCCAAGGCCGTGGTCGTGGCCTGCAATTCGGCCAGCGAGGCGGCGCTGGAGTTCCTGCGCCAGGCCTTTCCCGGCCTGGAGATCGTCGGCATCGAGCCGGCGCTCAAGGTGGCGCGGCGCCAGAGCCGCAACGGCAAAATCGGCGTCCTGGCCACGGCGCTCACCCTGGGCGGCCGGCGCTTCTCGCGGCTGCTGGAAAATTTCGCCGCCGGCGCCGAGGTCTACACCCAACCTGTCGCCGGGCTGGTGGAGAGCATCGAGGCCGGGCGCCTGGACCATCCGCGCACGCGGGCCATCCTGCGCCGCAATCTGCAGCCGCTTCTGGAGCGGGGCATCGACACTTTGGTGCTGGGCTGCACCCATTACCCGCTGGTCAAGGATGCCATCGCCGCCCTGTGCGGGCCCGGGGTCGGGATCATCGACACCGGCGAGCCGGTCGCCCGGCAATTGCGCCGGCGCCTGCGGGCGACCGGGACCCTGAACCGCGGCCGCGGCCCCGGGCAGCTCGAATGCCTCAGCAGCGGCGATCCCCGGGCCGCCGCGGCCGTCGCCCGCGTCCTGCTGGGCGACCCGGCCCTCGAGTTCCGCAGGCTGTCGTTCTGAAGCTGCCCTGGGTGCGGCGCGGTTGATTTTTCCCCGGCCATGGTTTATAGTGGGGCTGCCGCGGGCCCAGCGCCGCGCGGCGGGGACAAGAGGAAATGCGCATGAGGATATTGCCGGTTTCATCGGGCAAAGGGGGAGTCGGCAAGACGACCTTTGCCCTGAACTTCGCCCTGGCGCTGGCCAGGAGCAAGCGCACCATCCTGCTCGACCTCGACACCGGAACCTCCAGCCTGCGCAATTTTCTCGACGTCAAGGTCGAGCGCGACCTGTTCCACTTCCTGAAGCGCGGGCTGCCGCTCGACGACTGCCGCCAGGGCGTCCCCGCCGCCATGGCCCCCGGCGGCGCCTTCGCCAACTTCAGCTTCATCGCTTCGCCGCGCGGCTTCGTCCAGGACATCGTCAATTTCGGCCCCGAGGTCAGGGACAGGCTGATTGCCGGCATCAACGGCCTGCAGGCCGACTATCTGGTCATCGACATGAAGGCCGGCCTTGACCACAGCGTCCTGGAGTTCCTGCCGCTGTCCAACAGCGGCATCCTGCTGTTCACCCCGCGGCTGAAGGCGGCCACCGCCGCCGCCGCCGAAATGGCCAAGGCGGTCCTGTTCCGCATGCTGGGCATCATGCTCTCCTCGCCCCGGCTCAACGGGCGCTTCGCGGCCGGCGCCGACGGGGCGCCGGCGCTGCTGGCCCGGCTGCGGGACTTCCTGGAAAGCGGGGGCGAAGGGGGCAACCTGGACGACTTCCTGGCTGCGGGCGAAAGCCAGACGCCCGCCGACGAGGTCCTGCGCGTTTTCCGCTACTCGGTCGCCAACTACAAGATCTATTACGTCCTGAACCAGTTCAACAGCGTGGCCGAGTCGGTGGAGAACGCCATCAAGCCCTTCGTGGAGGAGATCTTCCGCAGCGTCTCCTCGCGGGTCACCTTCCACAACCTGGGCTGGGTGGTGGAGGACGAGCAGCTGCGCCGCTCAGGCGAGAGCGGCGTCCCCTTCCTGGTGCGCCGCCACTACCAGAAGCGCCGGACCGAGCCGCCGGCGACCGGCGCCGACGCCAGGCTGCGCGAGCTGTTCGGGATCGGCCCGGCCAGGCCCAAGCCCGAGCAGAAGAAAGACCTGGGCCGCGAGCTGAGCGGGCAGCTCGACCTGCTGCGCAAGATCTACGTCTTCAACGCCGGCAAGGACCCCGAGACCAACCTGGACTTCATCGCCTCCCGCGCCCGCGACCTTTCCGACAATTCCGCCCACCAGTTCGGCATGAAGCGCCTCTACTCGGCGCGGGAGTTCCTGGAGCGCTTCGAGTCGCGGCTGGGCTAGAGGGGCGGCCCGGGATTTTCGGCGTCGAAAACCTCGATGGCGGTTCCCTTGACCACGAAGATGGTCAGCTCGCCGGCATGCAGCTTTTTCTTCACGTTCTGCTTGAAGCGCGTCGCCGCCTCCCAAGTGGGGAACTTGCTCTCGCCCAGCCGCAGCCGGTGCTTGTACCGGGGATACAGGGGGAAGGAGTGGCGGATGAAGATCCCGGCATTGTCGCCGGGATCGACGACGAAGATCCACAGCGCCGGCGTGTTCACGCTGCCGACGCTCTTCGCGATCTGGCGCTGGACCGCCGTGTACTTGCGCCCCTCGTGGAGCCAATCCCGGCCGCGCTGGAAAACCCGGGCGCCGTTGACCAGGGCCACGGCCGCGAGCAGCAGGGCCGCGGCCGAGGTGGCGCGGCGGGAGCGGGCCAGGCCGACGCGGCTGAAGAAGACGGCCAGCAGCACGATATAGGACAGGATGATCACGTAGTACACGCGCAGCGGGTAGGGGTAGACCAGCCAGCCGCTGATGTGGCTCTTGGGCAGGGCATAGGGCAGGGTGGCCGCCAGCAGCATGGCCAGGGCGGCCCAGGCCGGGATGCCGCCGCGCCAGGCCAGGAAGACCAGGAAGGCGAGGCAGAAGATGCCGAGCAGGACCCACAGGTTCAGCCAGGAGGCGGCCCCCGACCCGCCCCCCAGCAGCCGCTCCTGGGCGGCGAAGAGGGGCCCCTCGTTGAAGGGGGTCCACAGGACCGCGGAAAAGACGAACTGCTGGACGTTGCGCAGCAGCGTGACGCCGATCCTGAAGGCGTAGGCCCCGCCGTGCATGGCCTTGTCCACCACCCGCGGCATGGCCAGGATGTAGGCGGCGCCGATGGCCCAGAAGCCGAGCCAGGAGGCCCAGACGCTTCGCTGCGGCAGGCGCGGCTTGTCCAGCAGGGCGAACGAGTATAGGGGGGCCAGGGCCACGATCAGGAACACCCCCTCCTTGGCGCCCAGGCCCAGGGCGAAGAGGACGAGCGCGGCGGCCAGGTCCAGGCCGCGGCGCTTTTCCAGGAAGCGGGAATAGGCGTGCAGGGTGAGCAGGATGAACAGGGCTTCGAGCAGGGTGGTGGTGGCCGCGATCCAGTAGACGGCCTCCGAATGGGCGTAGCTGAAGGCGAAGGCGGCGGCCAGCAGCGCCGCCAGCAGCGTCTGGCGGTCGCGTTCCGGCGCCGGCGCCAGCGGGCTCTTCAGCCGGAAATGGCGGCGGACGAAGGCAAAGAGCAGCAGCGAGTTGAGCCAGTGCAGGAGCTGGCTCAGGCCGTGGTAGCCGGCCGGGTTCATGCCCAGCAGCGGCGTCAGCGACTCGAAGTACAGCTTGACCAGCGGCCGGAAGAACGTACGCGCCCGCGAGGCCGCAAATCCCCAGTCGGACAGGTCCAGCAGGTCGACGTAGTCGTCGGAGATCAGGGGCACGCGCCAGGATTTCAGGTAGATCAAGGCGATGCCCAGGAGCAGGAAGAGGGCGACTTGGAGAAATTGCCGCCGCTCGCGGTCGAAATGCGGCGGGACGAATTTCCAGGTATTGGCCTTCATGGGAGTTCCCTCCGGCGCTGGCAGGAAGATCTTGCAGCGGTCCTATTCTATGACAGAGGGCTGGGGCTGTCAAATACGCGCCTGGCGCTGCGGCTTCAGGCTAAAACTATGACTTGACAGGGTGCAGATAAATCGGGTATAGTGGAACCTCATGAAGAAACGCATCCCGCGCCTACTGCTCCTGCTGGTCCTTGCCGTTTCGCTCTGGACGTGCGCCGGCAAAAAGGAAAAAATCACGGTGGTGGTCCTGGGCTTCGACGGCGCCAACTGGCCGACGATCGATCCGCTGATCGCGGCCGGCAAGCTGCCGTTTCTCAAGAAGCTGAAGGAGGAGAGCGCCTGGGCCGACTTCCGCACCGACAAGCCCACCAAGTCCTCGGTCGTCTGGACCAGCATCGCCACCGGCAAGACCATGGTCAAGCACGGCATCCTCGACTTCACCTACCTGAAGGAGAACAACATCCCGGTGCCGTACTCCAACGCCGAGAAGCGCGTCCCCTCGCTGTGGCAGATGCTCGACCGCTTCGGCATGCGCAGCGTGGTGGTCAACTGGTTCGTCACCCATCCGCCCGACCTGTTCGACGGCGTCATGGTTTCCGACCGCTTCCGCCAGATCATGATCAAGAAGCCCGAGCTGGCCAACGACTACCAGGACACGGTCCAGCCCAGGATGGACTTCTTCCGCCTCAAGCAGGTCATCCGCCGCGACTACGGCCGCACCCGCGAGCGCATCGGCATGCCCGACTTCCCCGCGCGCTTCGAACAGGTCCATCCCGGCCAGGATTTCCGCCGCCACTTCACCCTGCAGAACTCGCGCACCTTCGTCATGCAGGACGCCCTGGTCGAGGACGTCTCCGACCTGCTGTTCAAGAAGGAAAAGGCCGACCTGTACATGACCTATTTCCGCCTGCCCGACATCACCCAGCATTTCGTCCTGCGCCTGCTGGCGGACGAGTTCATCCGCGAGACGTTCCCCCCCGAGGGCGGCGAATGGAGCATGAGCGCCGGCAACCAGGAGCGGGTCATCGCCCGCATCGCCCGGGAACTGGAGCCGGTTTACCGCTACATGGACGCCCTGCTGAAAAAGTACGTGAGCGACCTCAAGTTCAAGGACGCCTATATCTTCGTCATGTCCGACCACGGCTTCAGCCTGTACCGCGGCGGCTACAACCACTACGACCTTCCCGACGAACTGCCGCCCCCCCCGGGCATCCTGCTGGTCAAGGGCCCGAAGGTGCGGCCGGGCAAGACCGCCGCCTCCATCTACGATATCGCCCCGTCCATCCTCTACCTGTTCGGCCTGCCCCTGGACCGCGGCATGGACGGCCAGCCCCTGCGCGACGTGTTCAAGCTCAGCCGCAAGGTGAAGTACACCGAATACGTGCTGGACAAGGACAAGAAGGGGGTCGCCCGCCGCGATTCCGACCGCGAGACCCTGGAAGAACTGAAAGCGCTCGGCTACATAAATTAGTTTCTATTGTCCGTGCATCTATGCTATAATAAAAATTACTCAAATTTTGGAGGAAAACCGAGAATGAGAAACGCCAAGGCCATCACCTTGCTTATCTGGGCGGCGCTGCTGCTGGCGCCCCTGGCGCTGTCCGCCTGGGAAACCCCGGTCACCGTCATGCCCAACGACGGCAACCTGTACCAGCGTCCGTCCATCAAGTTCGGGCCGTCGGGACGGGCCTACGTCGTCTACGAGTCGCGCAACCAGACCACCGGGCGCAACGACATCTTCCTGCGCAGCTACGACGGCAAGACCCTGTCGCCGATCACCAACGTCACCGAGGGCAATCCCTATTCCCGGTCTCCCTATTACCCCGACCTGGCCGTGACCAAGAACGAGGAGATCCACGTGGTGTGGGTCGAGTACCAGCGCGGCCAGGCCACGGTGGCCCAGTACGTCAAGCACCGCCACTTCGACGGCAAGACCTGGGGCGCCATCCAGCCGCTGGCCACCATCGCCCCCTCCGACGGCTGCGAGGACCTGCGCGTCGCCGCCGACACCGACAACAACGTCTTCGCCGTCATCTGGAACGCCTTCAACGGCCGCTGCTCCTTCATCAGCAAGTACGTGGGCAAGGAGCCGACCGTCGACTGGCCGCTCTCGGGGCGCTCCAAGCACTCCGACATCGCCTGCGACGACAAGTTCGTCCACATCGCCTGGCAGCACCTGCTGCCGCTCGATTACGGCATCATGTACCAGAAGCGGCCCATCGCCTACGGCAGCAGCTGGCTGCCGGCGGTCAACATGAACGCCTATTTCACCCAGCGCCCGCGCCTAGACCTGGACAACGACGGCAACCCCCACGTGGCCTTCTGGGAGGACAAGAGGCAGAACCGCCGCCTGTGGTACCGCCCCTGGACCGGCAACCTGACCAGCCGCGACCACACCGTCCTGATCTCCACCCCCACCTACGTCTCCTACCATTACCTCGACTTCTCCATTAAGAACAACGCCATGTTCGCCACCTGGCAGTCGGGCAACTTCTTCACCGGCGGCGCCGGCGCGGTCCACTACGCCCACAAGGCGACCGGGGCCAAGGCCTGGGAACCGCCGGCCACGCTCGATGACGCCCACGTGCCGGTGCTGATCGCCAGCGACCAGACCTGGGACGGCAAAGTCTCCGGCGTCACCTACAGCGCCGGCAACACGGCGATCTGGCTCCACCTGTCGGGCGTGCCGGTGATCAACAACCTGCCCAAGGCCGTGATCGGCGCCGACAAGGACGAGGTCTTCTGGGGCGAAACGGTCAACTTCAACGGCAGCGGCAGCACCGACGCCGACGGCTCCATCGTCAAGTACGAGTGGAGCGTTCCCCAGGACAACGCCGTCTTCGAGGGCGCGACCGGCAGCTACACCTTCACCGGGAGCTACGGCGACGTCAAGGTGCGCCTGACCGTAACCGACGACAAGTCGGGCCGCGGCAGCGCCGACAAGACCATCCGCGTCAAGGCCCTCTACACCGCCCCGGCCACCTGGACCTGGGAAAAGATCCAGACCCTGATCTACAGCCGCGAGGGCAACGTCGTGCGCTGGGAGCCGAACGGCAAGAACGAGGCCGCCGGCTACGCCATCGTCAAGTACCGCGTCTTCCGCAGGGAGGACGGCGGCGACTGGCTGCAGCTGGGCGAGGCGCCTGCCGACCGCAGCACCTACGCCGACGTCAGCGCCGAGAAGGGCAAGGCCTACACCTACGCCGTGACCGCCGTCGACGACCAGGGCCGCCAGAGCCCGTACGACAATTTCTGACCTCCGCCTGCCCCGTTCAGGAGCATTCTTGAGCGCCAAGACGGACATACACCAGTAAAGGAGCACAGATGAAGAGCAAATTGCACGTGGTTATCCTGATTGCGTTGATCGCGGCCCTGGCCCTTCCCGCCCGCGCCGCCCAGGCGGCCGGCGGCGATCCGGAGGCCAAAGGCGTCAAATGCCCGTCCCGGGTGGCGGTGACGGTCGTTGCCCTGCAGCCCGCCCCCTTCGCCGAATACGCCCGGCTTGCGGCCCAGGCCCGTCCGCAGGTGGTCGCCGTGGCCAGCCCGGTCGCTGGCGTCCTGTCGGAGATCCGCGTCAGCGAGGGGAGCCTGGTCGACGCCGGCCAGGACCTGGCCGTGCTGAACGCCGGCATGGAGGCCAAGCTGAAAGCCCTGGCCGACGATGCCGCGAAAAAGAAGAAGATCCTGACCGCCCGCCAGAACTGGAAAGAGAAGAGCGAAAAAGCCATCCAGGCGGCCGAGCGCGACTACCAGGCGGCCCTGGCGCTGCTGGAAGAGGGCAAGGCCCGGGCCGGCCGCGCCGTCCAGGCCCCGCTGGCCGGGATCGTGCGGCTGAAAGCCGAAACGGGCGCCGCCCTGGAGGCGGGGACGCTGCTGTTCGAGATCGTCGATCCCCTGCGCCTGCGGCTTGAAGCCGAAACCGCCGCCCAGGAGGGCCTGTACGCCGTGGGCGAGGCGCTCGAGGCCAGGGCCGAGGGCGTGGACGGCGTTTTTGCCGCGGAGGTCACGGCCGTCGGCGACAACAAGGTGTCGCTGCTCCTGGACAACCGCGAACGCCAGCTCGAGGAGGGCGCCGTCGTTTCCTGCGCCAAGCTCAAGGCCCGGCACGAGCAGGCCCTGCTGGTGCCCGCCGCGGCGATCCTGCAGGACAGCCTGGGCGATTTCGTATATGTCGCCGAGAAAAAGAGCGCGCGCAAAGCCTACGTGACCGTATCCGCCCGCGAAGAGGGCAAGGCCATGATAGAGAAAGGGCTGTCGGCCGGCGCCCAGGTCATCGTCAGCGGCCTGGACTGCCTGGCCGACAACAAGAAGATCCGCGTGGCCAGCGCGGCCGAGGCCGCCGGCAAACAGGCCCAGGCTGAGCTCAAGGCCCAGCCGGTCGCCGCCGGGGCGGCGATGGCGGATGCCGAGAAGGCCAAGGCCGAAAAGGAAGCCAAGGCCGCCGCGGCCCAGGCCATGAAGGATCAAGAGAAGAAGGCCAAGGCCGATGCCGCCGCCGCCGCCAAGGCCAAAAAAGAGGCCCAGGCCGCCGAAGCCAGGGCCATGAAGGACGAGGAGAAAAAGGCTAAGGCTGAAGCGACCGCCGCGGCCAAGGCCAGGAAAGAGGCGGAAAAGAAGGCCAAGGCCGATGCCGCCGCTGCGGCCAAAGCCGCGGCCTGTCCCAAGCGGGTCGAGGTTCGCACCGAGACGGCCGCTCCCGCCCTGTTCCGCGCTTACAATTATTTCAAGGCTCAGGCCCTGGCCGAGGACATCCCGGTCAGCGTTCCCCAGGCCGGCTGGATCTACGCCCTGGCCGTGAGCGAAGGGACGCCGGTGCAGGCCGGCGCCGACCTGTTCACCCTGGTCACGGGCGGCAGCGATAAGACCGCCGCCCTGCGCCGGGAGGTTGAACGCAAGGCCAAGGTCCTGGCCGACCGCCGCGAAGCCAAGGCGGCGACCAGATCGGTCCAGGCCGCCGAGCGCGACCTGCAGAAGGCCATATCCCTGCTGGAAAAGGACATCGCTCCCTACATGCTGAAGGTCAGCGCCCCGGTTGCCGGCGTGGTGAAGAACCTCCAGGCCGCCATGGGCGCCGACGTGGCCGCGGCCGCGCCGCTGCTGGCGTTGAGCAGCGAATCCAGCCTGTTGATTACCCTGCCCCTGCCCACGGCCGGCGAGCCGGGCTTCGCCGAGGGCGAGACGCTCGCGGTCCAGCCCGTGGGCCGGGAGGACGCTCTGGCCGCCCAGGTCATCGCCGTCGGCGGCGATGGCGCGGTCCTGCGCCTGGACAACCGCGACGGCCGGCTCAAGGCCGGCAGCCAGGTCATCGTGCGCAAGCTCAGCCTCGAGCAAGCCGATGCCCTGACCGCCCCCAGCCAGGCGGTGCTGAAAGACAGCCTGGGCGACTTCGTCTACGCCATGGAAAAGAAAAAGGCGCGCAAGCTCTACGTCGGCGTCGGCCCGAGCGAGGCCGGGCGCGTCCTCATCGAGAAGGGCCTGGCCGCCGGCGCCCAGCTCATCGTCTCCGGCTTCGAGTGCCTGAACGACAAAAAGGCGGTGCGCGCCGCCGCCGAGCCGGAGCGGGCGGCAGCCGGGCGCGAGGAATTCATCGCCTACCTGGAGGCCAACCGCGAGGCGCTGGGATTCGAGCGCTACGAGGCCGTCGACTGGAAGGGCCAGCCGGCGGTGAGGATCTATTCCGGCCGCGACACGCAGAAAAAGCTCCTCGAGGCGCTTCCGCGCTTTGCGGTCAGCGGCACGACCTTCGAGCTGGCCGACGGGCAGGTCGTCTCCACGGTGGCCTTCGCCGGGCCCCAGGCTCCGGCCAAGCCCGAAACTCCCGCCGCTCCCGAGGCCGTTCCGGCCGTGAAGGCGCCGCGGCTGCGGATCGGTCTCCACGGAGACTTCTTTCTCATGCTCGACGCCAACTTTAAGGATACCTACGGCAGCCTGCTGGGCTTCGGCGGCGAGCTTTCCTACCGCTTCGCGCCAAAGATGGATTTCTGGGTCAGCGGCGGCATGGCCGGAAAGAAGGCCACCCCGGAGTGGAGCAGCGACGAGATGTCGTTTTCGCTGATCCCGCTGTCGGCGGCCGTCCGCTACTTCCTGGGCGGCAAGGGCAAGCTGAGCCCCTACGTCGGCGCCGGGGCCAACGTGTTCCTGGTCAAGGACGAGAACCCCATCGCCGACATCCAGGAGACGCTCATCGGCTTCCATGCCCTGGGCGGCTGCTACTACAGCCTGGGCCGCAAGCTCAGCGCCCAGCTCACCGCCAAGTTCAATGTCGTCAGCAAGGACGTGGTTCCCGATTCCGACCTGGACGACCCCCTCAGCCTGATGGGGCTGCAGCTGATGCTCGGCGTTTCCTACGCCCTCTAACCGTTTTTCGCTTCAAAGCAGGGGCGGCCCTCGGGCCGCCCTTTTTTTTTGCCCCGCCCGGGACGGCCGGTCGGGACGCCCGGCGCTTGGATTGCCGGCTCCGCTTATGGTATAATCCGTCGCGGCGAAATCACGCCGCGACCCGGATCGCACCCGGTAGGAAACGCTCACATGAAGTCGTTTAGGATCTTTGATGTTCTGGCCTTGTTCACCCTGATCTTTTTGACTGCTGCGGCGCTGCCGGCCTGGCAGGCGCCGGTGCTTATCGCCGGCAACGACCTGAAGGTCTATGAGCGCCCGGGTGTGTGCGTCGCCGCCAGCGGCGAGGTCTACGTCATCTTCCAGGTGCGCTTCGAGGGCATGAAGTCCAACATCCCCCTGTACAAGTACGACGGGGAAACGGTCACCCTGCTGAAGGTGGTGTCGGACGAGTCGCCGGAGCTGCAGTCGACTTATTTTCCCAGCGTCGCCGTTTCCGAAGCCGGAGAGATCCACGTGGTCTGGGCCGAGTACACCAAGGGCGCCCAGGGCACGCAGTACATCAAGTACCGCCTGTTCGACGGCGAGCAGTGGCGGCCGACCGAGCTCCTGGCCACGATCACCCAGTCCAATTTCTGCGAGGACCTGCGCATCGCCTGCGACAGCGGGCGCAACGCCTTCGTCGTGCTCTACGACAGCACCAACGGCCGCTGCCATTTCATCAGCAAGTACTACGGCCAGGCGCCCCAGGACAGCTTCCCGCTGGAGGGGCGCTCCAAGCACGCCGACGTCGCCTGCGACGACAACTACGTCTACCTCGCCTGGCAGCACATGCTCGCCCCCGACTACGGCATCCTCTACCAGAAGCGCGAGAACAAGCCCGACGGCGCCTGGCTGCCCTCGATCAACCTCAACTCCTATTACACCCAGCGCCCCAGCCTGGCGCTGGACGACGGCCGCAACCCGCACGTCGCCTACTGGCGCGACTACGGCAACACCCGCGAGCTCTTCTACCGCCTGGGCGGCGAGGCCAACCTGGGCAACGCGGCCCTGTCGACGCAGCTCTCCGTGCCGCCGCCACGCTCCTACCATTTCGCCGACCTGTCGGTGCGCGGCGACAGCAAGTTCGTCTCCTGGCAGCTGGGCGACACCCGCGGCGGCGAGGCGGCGTATTACAACTGGTACCGCAACGGCGCCTGGAGCGGGCAGACCGCCCTCCCCGGCGCGGCGCTGCCCTCGCTCGTCGTCTCCGACCTCTCGCCCGACGGCGAGAACCCGATCGTGGTTTTCCCCTCCGGCGACAAGGCCATCTACCTGATCAGCCACGACAAGGTGACCCCGGGCGCCCGGCCGGTCCCGGCCATCAGCGCCGACCGCAGCGAGCTTTTCTGGGGCGGCAAGGACACGATCAGCTTCGACGGCTCGGCGAGCACGCCGGCGCCGGGCGCGACCCTCAGCCGCTACGTCTGGGAGTTCGGCGGCACGGTGAAGGAGGGTGCGAAGGTGACCTACACCAGCGAAGACATCAAGGAGTATGGCGACGTGGAGGTCACGCTCACCGTCCACGACGACCGCAACGCCCGCGCCTCGCTCAAGAAAGCCATCCGCGTCACCGCCCTGTACACGCCGCAGATCACCTCGCTGCGCGAGGTCCACGTGCGCACGGCGGTCTTCGACCGCCTGGGCATGGAGATCCGCTGGCAGCCGAACCCGCGCAACAGCGCCGCCGCCATCACCGGCTACCGCGCCTACCGCCGCGACGACAGCGGCGGCGGGGAGTTCGCCGCCATCGGCGACGCCAAGCCGGGGACGCTGTTCTTCATCGACGCCACCCGCCTGGAAAACCGCGCCTATTCCTACGCCGTGGCGGCAATCGACGACCAGGAGCGGGTGAGCCCGCTCGACCATTTCGCCGATGCCCCCGCCGGGACGCGGCCGCAGCCGCGCATCGACGATTCCCGCCCGGAAATGCATTGAGCGCAAGGAGAACACCGTGAAGAAGAACCTCATCGTGACCGCCATGCTGCTGCTGGCCAGCGCCCTGCTCTCCGGGCAGGAGGCCAGGGGCGGCGCCGACGAATTCGTCCAGTACCTGCAGGAGAACCGGGAAGCCCTGCGCTATGACGCAGTGGAGAGGACCGAGCAGGGAGACAAGGTCCTGGTCATTGTCCGCGGGCCCCTGTCCACCCAGCAGGCCCTGCTCGACGTGCTGGACCGTTTTGCGTTCCTGGAGTTCGGCTTCACCCTCGATGGGCCCGAAAGAGTGGTCATCAGCGCCGTGTTCCAGGGCGCGGGGCCGGCTCAGGCCGCCGCCCCCCAGGCGCAGGCCGAAACAACGGCGCCTGTTGTCGCTCCCCCGGCAGCGGCCGTTGCCTCGCCGCTCGCCCCGGCCAAAAAATCGAAGTTCACCGCCGGGGTTTCTTTCCTTTACTATTATGTCCTGAACAAGAACATCGACGGCCTCTACGGGCGCATGATCGGCCCCAGCCTGGACCTGGCATTCCGCTTCGCCCCCAAGGCCGACGTCTGGCTCAGCGCCGCGTATGCCTCCCGTTCGGCCCAGCCCGACTGGAGCGGCGAGGACTTCAAGCTGACCCTGATCCCCCTCAGCGGCGGCTTCCGCTACCACGTGATGGAGAAAGGGAAGTGGGACGTGTTCCTCGGCGCCGGGGCCGGTTACTTCCTGGTCAAGGAGATCAACCCGGTGGCGGACATCGACACCGGCGCCCTGGGCTTCTGGGGCATGGGCGGGGCCTATTACAAGCTCTCGCGCCGCCTGGCGGCCCAGGCCGCCCTGCGCTACAACCTGGTCAGCAAGGACGTCTATCCCGAGCTGGAGGTAGACGACATGCTCGACCTCGGCGGGATGGAGCTGCGCCTGGGTCTGGCCCTTTCATTCTAGCGCGGCTTCCCCGCTTGCCCGGGGCGCAGTCCGGTTGAAAAACCGCGGCAAATGCCTTATAATATTTTCATGGCAAAAAAGCACGGTCCTGGAGTCCTGCCCCTTGCCGCCGTCCTGCTTTCCCTCTTCATCCTCCCCGCCTTCCTGCCGGGCTGGAGCAAACCCATCCTCGTCATCAACGACTCGCGCTATACCTACGAAAAGCCGCAGCTCAAGTTCGATTCAGCCGGCTCGGCCTACATCACCTACTCGGCGGCCACGGCCGGCAGCAACACCTCGAACATCTTCCTGAGCCGCTTCGACGGCAGCAAGGTCCAATTCGTCCGCAACGTCTCGGAGACCACCCGGCACGCCTACGAGGCCGACCTGGGCGTGTCGGCCACGGGCCAGGTCCACGTGGCCTGGGCCGAGTCCAGCCCGGGCAGCGGCACCCAGCAGATCCGCTACCGCAGCGGCAGCGGCACGTCGTGGGGCGCGGTCCAGACCCTGGCCACGGTGACCTCGGTCGACCTGGTCGAAGACCTGCGCCTGGCCGTCGACGGCGGCAACAACGTGTTCGTCGTCTTCATGGTGTGGCCGCTGGCCCGCTGCAAGTTCATCAGCAAGTACGGCTCCGCGGTCCGCGTCGAAGACTTCCCGGTCTCGGGCCGCTCCAAGCACCCCGACGTCCAGGCCGACAACCGCTACGTCTACATCGCCTGGCAGCACATGCTAGACGGCCGCTACACCATCCTGTCCCAGCGCAAGAACAACGCCCCCAGCGGCGGCTGGCTCGCCACCCAGGACCTGCGCCACTACGACACCCAGCGCCCGCGCATCGACGCCGACGGCTCATACAACCAGCACGTGGTCTACTGGCACGACCTGGGGGCCACGCGCAAGCTGTTCTACAAGTATTGGACCGGCAGCGGCTTCTCCCAGGCCCGGGTCGTCTCCGACGCCAACAGTTATCTCTCCTACCATTTCGCCGATTTCGCCCTGAAGGGCTCGCGCATGATCGCCACCATGCAGATCGGCGGCTATTACGGCGGCCGGGCCGTCTGCAGCAATTGGGGCAAGGACCGCTCCTGGGGTACCGTCGCCGACATCCCCAGCAGCATCGGGCTGCAGCCCGCCATGGCCTCGGTCGACCTCACCTCGGCCGGCAAGGCGGCGGTGGCCCTGGCCAGCTCGAACCGCGCCGTGTACCTGATCCAGAGCGATGGCGAGGCGCCGACGCCGCCCACCCCTCCCGGCCCGGCGCCCAACCTGCCGCCAACGGCCAACTTCACGTTTTCGCCCCTGTCCGGCCTGTTTCCGTTGCGGGTGTCGTTCAATGCCGGCAGCTCCTCCGACAGCGACGGCCAGATCGTCAGCTACCAGTGGGATTTCGGCGACGGCGGCCGGGGAGAGGGCGTGCTGGCCGAGCACGTCTACCAGCGGAAGAACCGCTACCGCATCACCCTGACCGTGACCGACAACCTCGGGGCCTTCGCCACCGCCACCGGCGAGGTCGAGGTGTTCGGCCTCTACCCGCCGCTGAACGTGAGCTACACGCGGCATGAGAACCGCAACTTGTTCTCCATCGAATACCTGTACCGCATCACCTGGAGCCACAATCCGGAGAACAACGACGTGGGGGCCAAGATCGTCGCCTACAAGCTGTACCGCCGCGACAAGGGCGCCTCTTACCCGCCCGGGGTTTTCCACACCTATCCCGCCGGCACCCAGAATGATTTCGAATTCCTGGACCGCTCCCTGGGCTCGTCGGCCAGGGAATACGAGTACTATATCAGCTCGGTCGACAGCCAGGGGCGTGAGAGCGACCTGAATTGAGCCGTCCTACCTGAGGCGCAGCAGGAAGAACCCGCCCCCGGGGATCGGCCCCGATTCCAGCCCCAGGTGGACCAGCCGCCTTTTTCCCAAACGGAACGCCGCTGCCTGCGAGAGATTGACCGCCAGCGCCGACTCCCGCGCGCGGCCGGCGGCCAGCAGCGTGCGCCGGCCGTTGCGCACCCGGAGCGAAGCTCCCTGGTCGTTGCGCAGGTCCAGGGTGACCTGTGCGGCTGCGCTGCCCGCGAGGTCGATGAACAGGTCGTAGTCCTGGCCGGCCAGGATCTTGAAGCCGTCCAGGTCGGGGCGGCGGCTGAAGTTCTTGGAATTGCAGTAGAACGAGACGCCCCCGGCGCTGTAGCGGGTCTGCAGCTGCACGTGGGGATAGAACGAATGGGCCAGGAGCAGGGCAGCGGCCGCGGCGGGGAACAGCATGCGGGCGGCGGCGGCGAAGGCCGGCCGCAGCCAGACGCGCCGCCAGGCCAGCGCCGCGCCCAGCGCCAGCAGCGCCAGCCAGGCCCAGTTGGCCGCATGGCCGGCATTGCCAATTTTCAGGAAGGACGGGAAAAACCGGCTCAGCGGCAGCGCCTCGCTGCCCCAAAAGAGCAGCAGCGAAGAGGCGCGCTCGCTTACCTGGCGGGTGACCGGCTGGTAGAGGAACAGCGGGTAGTAGAACAGCCAGAATGTGGAAAACGCCGTCAGCCCGGCCAGCAGCCGGAAGGCGCCGCGCTCGATCCCCGGAGCGGCGCTTTCGCGCCAGGCGGCCAAAAAGACGGCCAGCACCCACAGGACGTAAACGAGCGGCCGCGCCGCCGGCGAGTAGGCGCCGCGCACGGTGGTGAAGGCGTGCAGGAGGACATAGGACAGGAACACCGCCGCCAGCAGGGGAAAATCGCGGATGCGCGAGCGCACCCGGCGCTGGAAGGCCAGCAGGGCCAGCAGCAGCACCGGGGCGTACACCAGCAGGCCGTCGCGCTGGTCCAGGAAAAAAGATAGCAGCGTCTCGATGCGGAAATGGAGGGGGATGGCGAGAAAGTTCTTTTCCGGGGAGATCGCCGCCGGGTTCCAGGAGCCGTACAGGCTCCGGCTGTACAGAGCCAGCAGCAGCGGGCCAGCTGCCAGCCCGGCGGCGAACGGCCCCAGCCGCTGCAGCCAACGCCGGCCGGGGCGGCCGTCGCGCCAGGCGCGCCAGGCGACGAACAGCGCCACGGCCAGGACCGCGACCCCGTACTTCAGGTGCAGCCAGGGGACCGCGCCCAGGAGCAGCCCGGCGGCGGCCGGCCGGTTGCGGTCGCGGGCCAGCAGGTAGGCGAAGACCGTGAGCGTCGCCGCGGGAAGCTCGGGAAAGAGGTGGACGCCGTGAAAGACCAGGGGGAACGTGAACAGCAGGAAGGGAAAGAGGCGCCGGCCGCTTTTTTCGGGGAGGGCCCGTTCCAGCGCCAGGAACAGGGCCAGGGCGAACAGGGAGTTGATCAGCGCCGCCGCCAGCCGGAAATAGAGGGGGGCGGGGACGACCGCGGCCAGGGGGCGGAACAGCCAGAAAAAGGGGAGCAGCAGGAAAGAGAGGCCCGGCAGGTGGAAGGAGCGGAACTTGCCGCCGATGACCGCGCCATGAAAGCGGATCTCGACCGGCAGGTAGGAAAAATACGTCT
>CAYXCX010000010.1:0-18342 GCA_964463405.1 uncultured Clostridia bacterium | reverse complement strand
TGACCGCCGACTGCAGGTAGACGACGCTCTTTTCCGGGTCAATGCCCACGGCCAGCAGGTCGAGGAGCACCTCGCGGATATTGTCCTGGAGGTTCTTCACGTCCTGGTACTCGGTGGTCAGGGCGTGCCAGTCGACGATGGAGAAATAGCACTCGCCCATGTCCTGGAGCCGCACCCAGCTCTTGAGCGCCCCCTCCCAGTGGCCCAGGTGGGCCGCGCCGCTGCCGGTGGGGCGGATGCCGCTCATGATGACCTTGGGATTCATCCGACCGCGCCGCCTTTCAGCATGAGGTAGACCAGCTTCGGGAAGACCGTGAACAGCAGGCGGAACAGCAGGTCGGCGATGCGGTCGAAGATGCGGGTGTACATGACAAACAGCAGGATGAAGAATCCGTAGGGCTTGATGCGCTCGTACCAGACCCGGGCCTGGCCGCGCAACAGCCCCTCGAGGATGCCGCTGCCGTCCAGGGGCGGGATGGGGATCAGGTTGAAGATCGCCAGGAACAGGTTGATCAGGAGCAGGAAGGTGGCGATGCGTAGCAGCAGCTGGACCGAGGGGCCGGAGGCGTTCATGATCGGCTGAAAAAAGGCCAGCAGCAGGGCGATGATCGCCAGGCTGGCCAGGATGTTGGCCAGCGGGCCGGCGGCGGCCACGATCATGCCGTCGCGGCGGCGGTTGCGGAAGTTGCCGGGGTTGACCGGGACCGGCTTGGCCCAGCCGAACACCGGCGCTCCCACCACCGCCAGCAGGATGGGAAAGAGGATGGTGCCGAACAGGTCGATGTGGGCCAGGGGGTTGAGCGTCACCCGGCCCAAGCGCCGGGCGGTGGGGTCGCCGCACTTGTCGGCGCTCCAGGCGTGGGCCGTCTCGTGCAGCGAGATGGCGAAAAGCACGGCGGCGAACTGGATGACGACGTTGAAAACCTTGCCCATGTCCCTGCAAAATAGCACAAAGACGGGCTTCGGTCAACCGGAATCGGCATCGCGCCGTGCCGGACGGTTGAATTCCTGCCGGCGGAACGGCTATCATGCCGGCAGACCTGGAGGTGCGGCATGGACGGGTTCAAGCTCAAGGAAAACGGCACGACATGGGGGCGGGAGGCGGCCGCCGGCGCGGTCACGTTCATGGCCATGTCCTACATCATTTTCGCCAATCCGAGCATTCTGGCGGCGGCCATGGGCCAGGAGCTGGTGCCGGCCCTGGCCGCCGCAACTTGCGTCGGCGCCGGGCTGCTGACCATCTTGATGGGTCTGGCCAGCAACCGGCCGCTGGCCCTGGCCCCGGGCATGGGGCTGAACGCCTTCCTGGCCTTCGGCGTGATCCTCGGCATGAAGGTGCCCTGGCCGGCGGCCATGGGCGTCGTCTTCCTGGAGGGGGCGGTGATCACGGGGCTGGTCCTGACCAACGTCCGCGAAGGGGTGATGAATGCCATCCCCCTGGACCTGAAGCGCGCCATCGGCGTGGGCATCGGCCTGTTCATCGCCCTGATCGGGCTGCAGAACGCCAAGCTGGTCGTCGCCGACCCGGCGACCCTGGTGGCGTTCGGCGGCATCGGTCCCGAGAGCCTGGTCGCGGTCTTCGGCCTGGCGGCCACGGCGTTCCTGCTGGCCCGCAAGGTCCGGGGCGCCATCCTGATCGGCATCCTGCTGGCCACGGCGGCGGCCCTGGCCGCCGGCCTGCAGCGCCTGCCCGCGAACCTGGCCGTGGGCGTGCGCGCCGAGCATTTCCGGACCTTCTTCGCCCTTGACATCGCCGGCGCCCTGCGCCTCAGCCTGCTGGGGCCCCTCTTCGCCTTCCTGATCAGCGACTTTTTCGACACCATGGGCACGGTGGTGGCCGTCGGCGAGCAAGCCGGCTTCCTCGACGGCCAGGGACGGGTGCCGCGGCTGAAGAGCATCCTGCTGGTCGATTCGCTGGGAGCCGTCTGCGGCGGCCTGTTCGGCTGCAGCTCGATCACCAGCTACGTCGAGAGCGCCGCCGGCGTCGGCGCGGGTGGGCGGACGGGGCTGAGCTCGCTGGTCACCGGCCTGCTGTTCCTGCTGGCCCTGTTTTTCACGCCGCTGGCAGCCGTCGTCCCGGTCTACGCCACGGCGCCGGCCTTGATCTTGGTCGGGTTCCTGCTCATGTCCGGCGTGCGCGCCATCGCCTGGGACAACCTGACGACCGCGCTGCCCGCCTTTCTGGTCATCGTCATGGTCCCCTTCACCTTCAGCATCTCCAAGGGGATCGGCTGCGGCTTTATTGCCTACGTCCTGCTGAAGCTGCTGACCGGAAAGGCCCGCGAGGTGCGGCCGCTGATGGCGGGAGCGGCTCTTCTGTTCGCCCTCGATTTCGTCCTGTTTTAACTTGAGCTTTGCCTAACCAGCACAGATGCGGCAAAAAATAAAGTGATAGTGATAGTGGTAGTATTGAGCCCTGGAAAAACTACCGTGAATAAGCGCGGAAAGGAATGGCCCCCCTTGCGATCAGTAATTAATGGGCTCTAATCACAAATTTGTTCAGGATGACTGGAATTCAAAGGAGATCGCTGATTGCTGTTACTATCACTATCACTAACACTAAGAGTTCGTTTCTTTAGGCGGCGGCGGTCCGGCCGGCGGGCGGGAATAGATCCTCTCATATTCGCCGTCAAAACGGCTCTTGCCGCACAGGAGCATGGCGGTGAGGGGCATGCGCCGGCGGACCTGCCGGGCCAGGGCCCCGGCCAGGGCGCGGATGTCCCACTGGGCGTGGTCGTCGTCGCGCAGGCGCACGAAATGGTAGAGCTCGCGCAGGTTCATCTTCATCAGCACGCGGCGGCGGTGGGCGTTGCTGAGCACGTAGTCGGCGGCGGCGGGGCAGCGCTCGCCCAGCCGGGCATGGGCGGCCTCGGCTGCGGCTGCCACGCGCAGGAACTCGTCTTCCAGCCCGGCCTCGCCGAGGCTTTCGGGCACGGTGACGCCCAGGCGCGGTTCGTAGCGTCCGGCCAGCAGCGTCGCCATGCGATGGCGCTTGAGCTGGGCGAAGCAGGCGGCGCTGACCGAAGCCTGGAAGGTGACGTCGGCCATTTCGAATTCGCGGGGCATGGCGCTGAAGAACTGCACCTGGGCGAAAAACTCCCGGAGCAAGGAGCGCTTGCCGGCGACGGACAGCCGCCGGACCAGAGCCAAGGCCGCCTCCAGGCCCAGGGCGCGGACGACGCACAGGCGGGCGGCCAGGATGAGGTCGTCGCCGTTCTCGGCGCCGGCCACGATCCTGGGCCCGGCGCCCGCCCCGCGCCGGGCCGGGCCGGGGGCCAGCTTCGCGAAATGGGCGTCGATGGCCGAGAAGGCCTCGCGGTCGAAGGCGGTCGGCTCGGGGAACAGGATGAGCGACGGGGCGATGGGCAGGACCAGGGCGTGGATCTTGGCGGCCAGGGCCCGGACCTCCTGCCTGGGGCTGAGACGCCAGGCGCGGAACATGTGCTCCAGGGTGCGGGCATTGACCGTCATGCCCAACTGGCCGCAGGCGGCCAGCGGCAGGACATAGCGGGCGTCCTCCTTGGCCCAGCCCTCCACAAGCCGGGCCCCGGCTGCGCTGCCGGCCAGGGCGGCGTGGCGCCGTTGCAGCCGCCGCTGCAGGCGCGCGAAAGCCTTGAAGTAGAAGCGGGTCTGCTGCCCGGTCACCTCGCGGAACAGCCGGCGCAGCTCCGGGTCGCGCAGCTCCGCGGGCATAACCAGGTCTCCCTCCAGGGTGACGTAGCGCTGCGACTTCTCGGTGTAGGAAGCCAGGCGGAAGCGCTCGATCTCCTCCAGGGCCAGGCGCGAGACGCCCATGACGTCGAAATTGAAAACCGCGTGCTCGGCCACCGAATGGTGGCCCATGGAGAAAATGATCTTCTGGTTGGAGCGGCGGGCCTTCGCCACGTCGCGGCGAGCCTGGCGGCGCAGCCGGTCGACCGCCAGCGGGCTGCGGCTGATGCGGGCGTAGGCGGCGCTGAGGGTCTCCGGGGTGAGACGGGAGCGCCGCCCGGCTTCCAGGCGGCGCAGGATGTCGGCGTCGGCGTTGAATCCCGCCAGCTTTACCCGCACCCTCGTCCTCCTTGGCGAGCCGCCTTCAGAGCAGCTTCATCTCGCCCAGGCGTTCCATGATTTCCTGGGCGCACTCGTCGACCGACCGGTGGGTCCAGACGTCGAACGAGGGGAGACCCTCCCGCTGGACAAAGAGAGAGTAGCGCTCTTCGTCCCGCGGCGGATCGGCCGGGCCGTACTCGCGCATGCCGGCCTGGGGCACCCGCTTTTTCAGCGCCGCGGCATCGGCTTTCAAGCGGAAGAACACGGCGTAGGACGGCAGCCAAAAAAGGCGCAGCGCCTCCATCAGGGATTCGCCGCCTGTGGGCGGCTCGTTGCCGCAGGCAGCTTCGCGGCAACCCAGCCATTCCAGCCAGTGGTCCAGGAACGAGCCGTCGCACAGCAGGAAATCGGGGCGCTCCAGGGCGCGCAGGTTTTCCTCGTTGATCTGGGCGGTGAGGAAATAGAACTGGCTCACGAAGCCGGTCTTCTGGTCGAAATCGAAGGGGCTGCCGGCCTTGAGGTCGGGCGCCTCGGCGACGCGGTATTTCAGGGCCAGGAGCTTTTTCGCTTCGGCCAGGGTCGAGGACTTGCCGCTGCCGGGAACGCCCGAGAACGCGATCTTGTGCATGGCCGGATTGTAGGCGAGCGCAGGGGCAAAGTCAAATTTACTTTTGCCGGGAAATTTGCTATGATGGGCCGATGAGATTTTTGCTGACGAAGAAATCCGCCCGCGACCGTTGGACATGACCAATCAGGAAATCGCCCGCACGTTCGAAAAAGTGGCCTTTTTTCTCAACCTGCGCGACGAGAACGAGTTCAAGATCAACGCCTACCTCCGCGCCGCCAAGAGCATCCGCGAGCATCCGGTCGCAATCGAGGACATGCTGCTGGCCGGCGAGGACCTGACCAAGATCGAGGGCATCGGCAAGATCCTGGCCCAGAAAGTGGAAGACCTGGTCATCGTCGGCACGCTCAAGGTGCTCGAGGACCTGCTGGCCGAGTTTCCCGACAGCCTTTTCGAGATGTCCCAGATCAAGGGCGTCGGCCCCAAGACCATCCTGCGCATTTTCGAGGCCCACCGCATCCGCTCCCTGGACGAGCTGCGCCGCTTCCTGCTCAACGGCGAGAAGCTGGCCGTCCCCGCTCCCTACGAGGGGCGCATCCGCGAGTTCTTCAAGAGATGAAGGTCGTCCTGGCTTCGGCGTCGCCGCGGCGCAGAGAACTCCTGCAGCTGATCGGCCTGGAGCCGGAGGTGATTCCCGCCGCCATCGAGGAGGCCTTCCTGCCCGGGGAAGGGCTCGACGCCTTCCTGCGGCGGGTGGCCATCGCCAAGGGCCTGGCCATCTACCGGCGCGGCTTTTTCAATTCGCTGCTGGTCTCGGCCGACACCGTGGTGGTGCTCGACGGCGCCGCCATCGGCAAGCCCGCCGGCCGTGACGATGCCTTCGCCATGCTGTCGCGCCTGTCGGGCCGCGAACACGAGGTCCTGACCGGGCTGGCGCTGCTTTACCAGGGGGAAACCCGCTTCGCCGTATCGCGCACGCGCGTGCGCTTCAAGGCCCTGGCCGCCGGTGAAATCGCCCATTACCTGGAGCATGAGGAGTACGAAGACAAGGCCGGCGCCTACGCCATCCAGGGACGGGCCGCCGTCTTTGTCGAGCGCATCGAAGGCTGCTACTTCAACGTCATGGGCTTTCCCCTGAACCTGTTTTACCGCATGCTGCAGGAGCGGGGGGTGAACCTCTATGGCTGAGCGCGAGCGGCCGGCGGCGGCCCGCCTGCTTTCCGGCGCCCTTGCCGCGCTGCGCATGGGCATGGGCGGCATCCCCATCCAGCGCCTGGCCGACGGCGAGGCGGACCGGGTCTTGGAGGCGGCGGTCGCGGCCGGGATCAACTTTTTCGACACGGCGCGCGGCTACACCGACAGCGAGGCCAAGTTCGGCCGCGTCCTGTCCCGCTGCCGCAGCCGGGTGCTGATCGCCAGCAAGTCCTTCAGCCGCGGCGCCGCCGACATCCTGCGCGATGTCGAGGCCACGCTGGGCCACCTGCGCAGCGACTACATCGACCTCTACCAGTGCCACAATGTCGCCAGCGAGGCCGACCTGGAGAAAATCCTGGCCGCGGACGGCGCCGTCGCCGGCCTGCTGCGGGCGCGGGAGCAGGGCAAGGTGCGCCACATCGGCATCTCGGGGCACAAGCCGCCCGTCCTGGCCAAGGCCCTGGAGCGCTTCCCCTTCGCCGCCATCCAGGTGCCGGCCAACTTCATGGAAACCGAGGCCATGGCCGGGCTGATCCCGGAAGCGCGGCGCCGCGGCGCCGGCGTCATCGCCATGAAGCCGGTGGGCGGAGGCAACATCCGCGAGCGGGCGCTGAATTTCCGCTTCATTTTCGCCAACGGCGTCGATGTCGCCATCCCCGGGATGGATTCGCCGCGGCAGGTCGAGGAGAACGTGGCTGTCCTGCAGGACTTGTCGCCGCTGACCGCAGCCGAGACTGCCCGGCTGCAGGCGGAGAAGGAGCGGCTGGGCGACCGCTTCTGCCGCCGCTGCGAATACTGCATGCCCTGCCCGCAGGGGCTGCCGATCTCCTTTCTCCACGTGCTGCGGAACTACTATTTCCTGTACGACCTGAAGGACTGGGCCTTGGAGCGCCTGGCCGGCCTGGCCAAGACCTACAAGGATTGCGCCGCCTGCGGCGCCTGCGTGGCCAAGTGCCCCTACCACCTCAACATGCCGGAGATTTTCCGCGAGACCCGGGAGCGGCTGGAGCGCGACAGGGCCGGCCGCGGATCGTGAGCCCGCTTTACTGCCGCGAAGGGTTGTACTATAATCTACTGCCATGGACGCCCGCCAGCTGATCGAAGAGGAGAAACTGCAGAACATCCTCAACCCCCGCAAGTCCAACCGCGAGTTCAAGGTCACCATCCGCTTCCAGAAGCGGTTGTCGCGGAATTACGAGCGGGCACTGGAATTGGCCCGCCGGAACAAGCATTTCATGGAAGAGGGCGAAGGCGAACGCTACCGGGTCTATGCCAGCTTCCACTCCGAGGACGTCGAGGAGCTGCACGCCCTGTTCGACCTGGTCAAGGACCAGGACACCACCAAGATCTTTCTCAACAACAAGGCCATCCCCTACGTCCAGGACCTCTGGCTGTTCCTGCTCTGGTTCTACCGCATCAAATGAATCGGAAAAATGGGGCCGGCAACTTGACTTTTTTCCGGCTTTACATTATAAAGAGGTCTTTCTTTAGGAGGTCTTCATGAAAAAGTTTAGCACGGCACTGCTCATTCTGTTCCTGTCCACGCTGATCCTCGCCAGCTTCACCGCCTGCGACAAGCTCAAGATAACCAACCTGAAAGCCAACAAGTCCGGCAACAAGTTCTACACCGAGGAAAAGTACAAGAAGGCGATCACCGAGTATGAAGCCGCCCTGCAGCTCAACCCCGACCTGAAGGCCGCCTTCTATTATCTCGGCTCCAGCTACATCATGACCTACAAGCCGGGCGACGACAGCGAAAAGAACAAGGAATCGGGCGCCAAGGCCGTTGAATACCTGACCAAAGCCCTGGAGCAGAGCCCCGAAGACAAGAACATCATCCAGGCCCTGGGCGACATAAACGACAAGATGGGCAACTTCGAAGAAGCGGAGAAATACTACCTGCAGGCGCAGAAGTTCACTCCGGACGATCCGGCCTCCTACTTCACCCTGGCCGGCTTCTACAACAACAACGGCAAGTACGACAAGGCCATCGAGATGTACGAAAAGCGCATCGAGCTGGACCCCGAGAATCCCGAAGGCTACCTGTACCTGGCCGACTTTTTCCAGACCAAGCGCAAGTGGGACGACGCCATCAAGAACCACGAGCTGCGCATCCAGAAGCTATCCGATGCCGACCTGGACGAAAAGGAAAAGAACGAGATTCTGGCCGAAGGCTATTACCGCCTCGGCGTCGTGCTGTGGAACAAGGCCTACCAGACCCCGCCCGACATCATGGGCGCGGTGGAGCGGCTGCAGGTGGTTGAGCAGGGGATGAACGCCCTGGGCAAGGCCACCGAGCTGTCTCCGAACTACCCCGATCCCTGGGCCTACATGGGCCTGCTCTACAAGCAGAAGCAGATCGCCGAGCCGTTGAAGGCGGGCGAATACGAGAAGCAGTACAAGACCGTGATCGAGAAGTTCCAGGAGCTCCGCAAGCGCAAGGTGGCCACCGAGCAGTTCATCAAGGACCTGGCCAAGGAAAAATAGTCGCCGCGATCCGCGAAACCCCTTGTCCCATGCGGGCAAGGGGTTTTTTTTTGCCTGGGCCGGGATTTGACAACTTGAACTGAAAAAGTTATATATCGGGAATGAAAATCAACACCAAGATCCGCTACGGCTTGCGCATGTTGATCGCCATAGCCCAGGGCGGGACGCTGGTCAACACCACCGAGTTGGGCGCGCGCATGCAAGTCTCCCCCAAATACCTGCGCAAGCTGGCCGGTCCCCTGGAAAAGGCGGGGCTGATCGAAAGCGTGCAGGGCATCTATGGCGGCTACCGGCTGGCCAGGCCGGCCGCTGAGATCGCCATGAAATCGCTGCTGGACGCCTTCGGCGAAACAATCTCCTTCGCCCAATGCCTCCTGGGCAGCCCGTGTCCTCTCAAGGAGTCCTGCCAGGCCCGGCAGGTCTGGCAGCTGCTCGACCAGACCCTGCGGCAAAACTTCCTGCCGATCACCCTCGCCGACATCCTGGCCGGAAAGGTGCGCCGTCCCTGACCGCGCGGCCGTCCCGCCGGCGGCGCGCGGTTGACTCCAAATGTGAAATATAGTATATTTATAAACAATTCGACCATGACCAAGCGCCGATTCTTGCTCGCCTGCATCCTCATTTTCTGGGGCGGACTCCTCCCGGCCCAGGAAGATTTCCTCAAGATCGGCTGCTCCGTCATCCCGAACCAGATCCAGCAAGGCAACGAAGGGCTGCTGCGGATCAAGATCATCCCGCGCAACGGCGTCCGCATATCGGCCAACCCCGAGTTTCTCATCCGCCTGGACGAAAACGAAAGCCTGTCCTTCGCCAAGATCTTTTTCGCCGGTTCCGAATTGAACCTGCCGACTACCCAGGAGGGGGAGCTGGTGTTCCTCGACCCGGAAAAGGTGATCGAAATCCCCTTCACCCTGAGCGAGGACGCCCTGCTGGGCAACCTGACCGCCAGCGGCGAAGTCGTATTCACCATGTTGTTTCCCGACAACTGGTCGGTGAAGACCACGCAAAAGTTTTCGGCCGGATTCGTTTCGCGCCGGAATTACAAGATCAGGAAAAAATGAGGCCCGCTTACAGGAGGCCCTGTCCGCGATACCAGGCGATGGTCTCCTCCAGGGCGGCCGCCAGCGGCACGCGGGGCTGAAAGTGAAGCCGGGCTTCGATCTTGGCGGGCGAACAGACCCAGGCCGGGAACGCCATCTCATGGAACTTGTCGCGGTTGAAGATCGCCTTCCGGCCCAGGGCGCGGATGCGCAGTTCGGACAACTCGGCCAGCACCCGGCCCAAAGCCACCGGCACCAGGATGCGCCGCACCTTGCCGCGGCCCAGCAGCCGGGCCGCCAGCTCCAGGAGTTCGCCCCACTCGACCGGATCGGGGTTGGCCGCGTAGAACGTTTCGCCGGCGCACGGGCCGAAGGCGGCCGCCATCATGGCCCGCGCTAGGTCGGTGACGTACACCAGCGAGTACCGGCGCTCTGCCCGGCCCAGGCGGGGCAGGATGCCGCGGCGGACGATGCGAAAGGCGTCGAGCATGTCCAGGTCGCCCGGGCCGAAGACGATGGGGGCGCGGACGATGACGTGCGGCAGGCCCGACCGGGCCACGAGCCGCTCCTGGGCCAGCTTGCTCCGGCCGTACAGCGAGATGGGCTCGGCCGGGTCCTCTTCGACCAGGGCCGGGCGCCCGCGGTTCGGCCCGGCGGCGGCCAGCGACGAAAGCAGCGCCACGCGCTTGAGCCCCGGCAAGGGACGCAGCCGCTCGAGCAGCGCCCGCGTCCCCTCGACGTTGATCCGGGTGAATTCCCCGGCGCCCAGGGCCTTGGTCGCCGCCGCCAGGTGGAAGACCGTCTCGGTGTCGGCCGGCAGCGGCGCGGAGGCGAACAGGTCTCCGCGCACCACCTGCAGCGCCCCGCGGAAGGCGCAGGCCTGCAGCCGGGCATCGTCGCGGACCAGCAGGTGCAGGCGGTGCCGCCCTTCGTCCAGCAGCATCTGCACCAGGTGGCGGCCGACGAACCCCGTGCCGCCTGTAACCACTATGTTCATGGGGCCATTGTATCGAACGCATGCGCATTATGCAAACGAGGAGTGAAACATGGACGTCTTCAAAAAATGCTTTGAATTCACCCGCGCCGATGAGGCCAAGAAGTCCGGGCTCTATCCCTATTTCACCGAGATCGAGAAAGTCGAGGGCAACCACGTCTGGGTCGGCGGCAAAAAGATCCTCATGGTCGGCTCCAACAACTACCTGGGCCTGTTCGACGATCCGCGCATCAAGGCCGCCACGATCGCCGCGGTCGAGAAATACGGCTCCTCCACCTGCGGCTCGCGCTTTCTGAACGGGACCTATTCGCTGCACGTCGAGCTGGAAAAGAAGCTGGCGCAGTTCATGGGCAAGGAGGAGGCCCTGACCTTCTCCACCGGCATGCAGACCAACCTGGGCGCCATCTCGGCCCTGGCCGGCCGCGACGACGTCATCGTCATCGACCGCATGGTCCATGCCTCCATCATGGACGCCGTGCGCCTCTCCTTCGCGCACGTGGCCAAGTTCAAGCACAACGACATGAAGGACCTGGAGGACAAGCTCGCCCACCAGCCCGCCGACAAGGGCAAGCTGATCATCGTCGACGGCGTGTTCAGCATGGAGGGCGACCTGAGCAACCTGCCGCAGATCGTCAAGCTGGCCAAGAAGCACAATGCCCGGGTGATGGTCGACGACGCCCACGGCGTCGGCGTCATGGGCCGCAAGGGGCGGGGCACGGCCGAGCACTTTGACCTGGTCGACCAGGTCGACGTGATCATGACCACCTTCTCCAAGTCCTTCGCCTCGCTGGGCGGGTTCGTCGTCGGCGACAGCAAGATCATCCAGTACATCAAGCACAGCGCGCGGGCGCTGATCTTTTCCGCCTCCATCACCCCGGCCGCTCTGGGCGCGGCCAGCCGGGCCCTGGAGATCATCCAGGACGAGCCGCAGCGCCGCGAGCGCCTGTGGGAGATCACCCGCGTCATGAACCGCGAGCTGACGGCCATGGGCTACCACACCGGCAACACCGAGACGCCGATCATCCCCGTCTTCATCCACGACGTGGAAAAGACCTTCATGCTCTGGCACTTCCTGCGCGAATTCGGCATCTTCACCAATCCGGTGATCGCCCCGGCCGTGCCGCCGGAGGATTCGCTGATCCGCACGTCGTTCACCGCCACCCACAGCGACCAGGACCTGGAGTTCATCCTGGCCGGCTTCAAGCAGGGCGGCAAGAAGCTGGGACTGATCTGAGCGGGCCGCGGCAGGCGGTTGCGACGCGCGGTGGACATCAGCGCGGTGGTCGTCAGTTTCAACTCCGGGGAGTTCCTCGCGCGCAATCTCCGCTCCCTGGCCGCCCAGACCGCGCCCTTTCGCAAAATCGTCGTGGTCGACAACGCCTCGACCGACCGTTCCCCGGAGATCCTGGCTTCCTTTCCCGGCCTGGACGCGCTGCTGCTGAGGGAGAACATCGGCTACGCCGCCGCCGCCAACCTGGGCATCGGGCGCACCGATTCGCCGCTGGTGCTGGTGGCCAACGCCGACGTGTTCCTCGCCCCCGACTTCAACCGCCGCGCCCGGGATTTTTTCCGCCGCCGACCCCAGGCCGCCCTGCTGTCGCCGCTCATCCTGCGCTTTGACGGCGTGACGGTCGATTCGGCCGGCCAGGAGAAAACGCGGGCCCTGTACCCGCGCGAGACCGGCTACGGCCGGCCGCTGGCCGGGATGCAGCTGCGCGAAAAGCAGGTCTTTTCCGTCTGCGGGGCGGCGACCGTGTTCTCGCGTCCGGCCCTGGAGCGGCTGCAGGTCGCCGGCGAATGCTACGACGCCGATTTTTTCATGTTCTGGGAAGACTTCGACATCGGCTGGCGAGCCAACCTCCTGGGACTGCGCGCCTTTCTCGCCCCCGACGTCGTCGCCTACCACTACCGCAGCGCCACCCTGGCCCGTTCGCGCTGGTCGCGCCTTTCGCTGGCGCTGGCCCGCCCCGCCCCCCTGCGCGCCCACCTGCTGAGAAACCGCTACCTGACCCTGGTCAAGAACTTCCGCTGGCGGCGCGACTGGGCGGCGTTGCCGTTCATCGCCCTCCGCGACCTGCTGTGGGTGGGCGCGTTGACAATCCGTTCCCCCAAAACTATAATCGCCCTTGTCCGCTCCCGCGGCGCTTTCCGCAGGGCGCGGGAAAAAAGGAAGTGGCTGCGTGCCCATGAATGAGATTATCCTGGCCTTTTCCTTCATCCTCTCCTTCCTGCTCGCCCTCTACGGCACCCCCCTGGCCCAGAAAGCCGCATTCCGCTTCGGCATCCTCGACCATCCCGACGGCCGGCTGAAGCGGCACGCCGATCCCGTCCCATATATGGGCGGGGTCATCGTCTATTTCGCCTTCATCTCGCCGATCAGCCTGGTGTTCGACTTCAACGAGCGGCTGCTGGGCATCCTGTTCGCCAGCTCCATCCTGCTGCTGGTCGGCCTGCTCGACGACCTCAAGGCGCTCACGCCGGCGATCAAGCTCCTGTTCCAGGTCGTGGCCACCTACATCCTGCTCAAGAGCGGCATTCTCATCGACCTGGTCTTCTTGCCCAAGTGGCTGGACGTCGCCCTCTCCTTTTTCTGGATCCTGGCCGTGGTCAACGCCTTCAACATCATCGACATCATGGACGGCCTGGCCGCCGCCATCGGGGCCATCAGCTCGCTGACCATCCTGGTCGTCGCCCTGTGCACCGGCGATTTCCTGATTGCGATCCTGGCCGCCAGCCTGGCCGGGGCCCTGCTGGCCTTTCTCAAGTTCAACTGGGAGCCGGCCCGTATCTACCTGGGCGATGCCGGCAGCATGGTCCTGGGGCTGATCGTCGGTTCGCTGGCGCTGATGGTCAGCTACACCCGCTACAATTCCCTGGCTTTCGCGGCCGGGCTGCTGGTGGTGGGCGTCCCCCTCTTCGACCTGGCCTACGTGATCGTCCTGCGCCTGGGCCAGGGCCGCTCGCCTTTTTTGGGCAGCCCCGACCATTTCGCCCTGCGGCTGCGCCGCAAGACGGGATGGACGGCCGGGCCAACCGTCCTGGCCATCGCCCTGCTGCAGCTGGCCCTGTCGCTGCTGGTCGTCGCCAATTTCTTTTTTTCCCCCCGCTTCACCGTGGTTGCCGCCGCCGCGGTGCTTGGCTTTTTCCTGGTCCTGGGCTGGATCCTGGCCCGGGTGAAGATGGAATGAACGTCGTCATCGGCGCCGGGATCACGGGGCTGAGCGCCGCCCAGGCCCTGCGCGGGGAAACGCTGGTCCTGGAAAGGGACGGCCGCCCCGGCGGACTCTCGGGGCGCTACCGGGCCGGCGGCTTCGCCTTCGACTACGGGGGCCACTACTTCCATTTCCAGGACAAGCCCGAAGTGCGCCGCCACGTCGAATCGTTCCGAAGCTTCCGCCGCTTCCGCCGCGACAGCCGGGTGCTGCTGCTGGGCCGCGCCATCCCCTATTCCCTGCAGTACCACCTGGCCTACCTGCCTGCGCCCCTGCGCCGCGCCGTCGTGGCCGAGATCCTCGCCGCGCCAATCGGCCGCGGCGGGGATGAAAGCCTGGAGGAATTCCTCCTGAACCATTTCGGGCCCAGGCTGGTCGAACTCTTCTTCGCCCCCTTTCTGGGCAAGTTCTACGGCCGCCCCCTTTCGCGGCTGATCGCCGGCATGGACAAGGGCAGCATTCCGCTGCCCGGCCGGCAACAGGTGCTGGCCGGCGCCAGCCGGCGGCGGCAGTTCGCTGAAGGGTACAACCCGGTCTTCTACTACCCGCGGGGCGGGCTGCAGGCCTTTGCCGACGACTATGCCGGGCCGCTGGCGTCCAGCATCCGCTATGGCGAGGAAGTGGTCGCGATCGAGCCGGGCCGCCGGCGGGTGATCACCGCCGCCGGCAGCCACCCCTACGAGAACCTGATCAGCACCATGCCGCTGAACCGGCTGCTGCAGGCCCTGCGGCCACAGGCGGACGCCGCCGGCCGGCGGCTGCGCCACCTGTCGACGCTGGTGGTCAACGCGGTGCTGGCTCGCCGCCGCCGCCGCTGCCACTGGCTCTACCTTCCCGAAAAGCGGTTCCCCTTCTACCGGGCCGGCTACTATCCGGCGGACGGGACGGTGGCCGTCTACCTGGAAAGGACGATCGCCCCCGGCCTGCTTCTGGAGCGGCGGCGCCTCCTGGACGAAACGCTCTTCACCCTGCGCGAGACAGGCATGATCGCCGCCGACAAGGAGCTCATCTTTCACGATGCCAAGGTGATCCCCGTTTCCTACGTGGTGTTTGACCGCGCGTGGCCGCGCCTGGTGCCGGCCGCGCTCGAGCGCCTGCGCCGGCTGAACATATACTCCATCGGCCGCTACGGCGGCTGGAACTACACCTCCATGGCCGACGACATCCGCCAGGGGCGGGAAACGGCCCACCGGATCAACGAAGCGTGAGCGGCCGCGTCGTCGTCGCCCACGTCATCACCAAGCTGGAGCTGGGCGGCGCCCAGCTGAACACGATCCACACGGTCGAGCACCTCGACCCGGGCCGTTTCGCGCCCTACCTGCTCTGCGGTCCGGGCGGGGCGCTGCGCAGCCGCCTGGCCGGGGAAGGGCGCCAGCTGACCGTTCCCGCCCTGGGTCGGGCGGTCCGCCCCGGCCGCGACCTGCGGGCGCTGCTGCAGCTGCTCCGCCTCTTGCGCCGCCTCCGGCCACAGATCGTCCATACCCATTCCTCGAAGGCCGGCATCCTGGGCCGGATCGCGGCCCGGCTGGCGCGGGTGCCGGTGATCGTCCACTCGGTGCACGGCTTCGCCTTCTCGCCGCGCCAACCTTTCCTGCAGCGGCGCTTCTACCTCCTGGCCGAGCGCCTCTGCCGGGGGCTGACCGACCATTACGTGTTCGTCTCCCGCGCCGACCAGGAACTGGCCGAGCGCCTTGAGCTGACGCGAGGCAACGCCTCGCTCATCCGCAGCGGCTTTCCGCTGGAGAAATTTTCCGCTCCCGGAGACGCGGCGGCGGCGCGGGCCCGCTTCAGGCTTCCGGCCGGCGCCTTCGTCTGCGGCGTCGTCGCCCCCTTCAAGCCGCAAAAAGGGCTGCTGCGGCTGGCCGAGGTCGCCGAGCGGGTCGTCGCCCGCAATCGGGCCGTCCATTTTCTCGTTGCCGGCGACGGCGAGGGCCGGCCGCAGCTGGAAGCGGAGCTGCTTCGGCGCGGCATCGCCGAGAATTTCCGCCTGCCGGGATTCATCGCCGACGTGGAGAACGCCATGGACGCCTTCGACATCGGCGTCTCCACCGCCCTGTGGGAGGGGCTGCCGCAGAGCCTGGTGCAGCTGCGCCTGAAAAAAAAGGCCATCGTGGCCAGCGACATTCCCGGCAACCGCGAGGTTGTCCGCCACGGGGAGAACGGCTTTCTTGTTTCCTGGGACGACGCCGAGGGCCTGGCCGCAGCCATCCTGGCGCTGGCCGGCGACTCCCAGCTGCGCCGCCGCCTGGAGCGCTTTTCCGGCGAGGACTTTTCCCCCTGGTCGGCCGCCTCCCTGGTGGCGGGCCAGGAAGAGCTGTACCAGCGCCTGCTGGTGGCCAGCCGGACCCGGGAACGCTGAAGCGGCGGCGGCTCGGCCTGGCGCGGCGAATGCCTCAGGCCGGGCGCATGGCCCGCAGGCGGGCGACCCGCTCCTCGATGGGCGGGTGGGTGGAAAAGAGGGCGGTCAGGCTCTTGCCGCTCAGGGGCGAAACGATGAACAGGTGGGCGGTCTGGCGCGTCGCCGCCAGCGGCAGCCGCCGCGAAAAGGCCGAGAGCTTCTCCAGGGCCGCGGCCAGCCCCTCGGGGTTGCCGGTCAGATGCGCCGCCCCCTCGTCGGCCTTGTATTCCCGCGAGCGCGACAGGGCCATCTGGATCAGCGAGGCGGCCAGCGGCGCCAGGATGGCCATGGCCAGCAGGCCGATCAGGCCGCCGCGGTCGTCGTCGTCGCGGCCGCCGGAGAACACCCCGAACCAGCGCGCCTGGTAGGCCAGGAACAGGATGGCGCCGGCCAGGGTGGCGGCCACCGTCTGCAGCAGGGTGTCGCGGTTGGCCACGTGGGTCATCTCGTGGGCGATGACCCCCTTCAGCTCCTCCTCGCCCATCAGCTGCAGGATCCCGCGCGACAGGGCGACGACTCCCTTTGCGGGATCGCGGCCGGTGGCGAAGGCGTTGGGGGAATCCTGCTCGAAAACATACAGGGCGGGCATGGGCAGGCCCGATTTCTGGCTCAACTCGCGGACCATGGCGTGGACGCGGGGCGCTGCGCTTTCTTCCAGCGCAGTTGCCCGGTAGGCTTTCAGGACGATCTTGTCGGAAAACCAGTAGGACACGAAGTTCATCACCCCGGCCATGACCAGGGCGATGAGCATGCCGGTCCGGCCGCCGGCCATGCCGCCGACAAGCAGAAACAATCCCGTCAAGGCGCCGAGCAGCGCCGTGGTCTTGATCTTATTCATGGCTTGCCTCCTTGGGCTCGCGCACCAGCACGGCCACCCGCTCGTTCTTTTTCATCAGCCACAGGTCCTGGCGCGCCTTTTCCTCCAGGGCCAGGGGGTTGGCGCGCAGCTGCTCGATCTCGGCCAGCAGCCGCGCCTTTTCCGCCTCCAGTTGGCCGATCGTCTGCTGCAGGGCCCGGATCTGCCTTTTGGCGCGAACGATCTCGACGAGGCCGCGGTCGCCAAAGAGGAACGCCAGGATCAGGATGAACAGAAAGAAGGCCAGCAGCAGGGGAAGGCCGCGCGATTGCAGCAGCGAGATCTCCCTTTTCCTGCCGGCGCCGGATTCGCTGGAGCGGGGCTGGCCGATTGCGGGCATGGCCTAAAAATAGCACAAATGCGGCCGGGGCGCAAATTGACAAGCCCGGCCTCTTGGTATAGAATTTTTTCACGCGTACATCCCCGGGCGCGGGCGCGATGCGGGGCCGCCAGCGTCCCGTCCGGGAGCAGCGAGGAGCCAACAGTGTCGGACGAGAACAAGGATGGGATCGGCTACGTTCCGGACGAGAACGAGGCGGAGAACCAGGAGGCCAAGGACCGGGAAAAGCGCCTGGAGGAAGAGGCGGCGCTCAAACGCAAGGGCGCCGGCCGCCGCAGCGGCCACCGCCCCGGCGAGGCGGAAGCGCACCTGCGCCGGGTCGCCGCCGAGCGCGATGAATTCAAGGACAAGTATCTGCGCGGCCTGGCCGAGATGGACAACTTCCGCAAGCGCATGAAGAAAGAGCGCGACGAATTCCAGAAATACGTGTTGTCGGAAATCCTCCTCGACCTGCTGCAGGTCTACGACAACCTCGAGCGGGCGCTGAAGTCCAGGTCCGGCGAACCAGAGAAGGGGATCGTCTCCGGCGTGGAAATGATCCGCAAGCAGTTCCTGGACCTGCTGAAGAAATACCAGGTCCTCGAGATCGAGGCCCTGGGGCGGGCCTTCGACCCGGTGTTTCACGAGGCCCTGAGCAAGGAGGAGCGCGAGGGGCTCAGCGGCCCGGTGGTGATTGAGGTGTACCAGAAGGGCTTCACGTATCAAGACAAGCTGCTGCGCCCGGCGCTGACCAAAGTGGCCATGCCCCCCGCCGCCGCCGCCAAGGCCGAGCCCGCATCCTGATGGCCAAGAACATCGGCATCGACCTGGGAACGACCAACTCCTGCATCAGCTACCTGGAGGGGCGCGAGGCGCTGATCGTCCCCAACCCCGAGGGGGCCCGCGTCATTCCCTCGGTCATCGCCCAGACCCAGGAGAAGAAGCGCATCTTCGGCAACGCCGCCAAGCGCCAGGTCATCACCAACAGCCGCAACACGATCTGGGGGATCAAGCGCCTGATCGGCCGCAAGTTCGACAGCCCCGAGGTGCGCGAGATCGCCAAGCGGGTGGGCTACGAGATCGTCGCCGCCGAGAACGGCGACGTCAAGGTCAAGCTGGGCGACAGCGTCTACTCGCCGGAGGAGGTCTCCGGCATGTTCCTGGGCTACCTGAAGGCCATCGCCGAGAATTACCTCGGCGAGCCCGTCTCCGACACGGTCATCACCGTGCCGGCGTTTTTCAACG
>CAYXCX010000009.1:16180-18639 GCA_964463405.1 uncultured Clostridia bacterium | reverse complement strand
CTCGAGCCGGCGCAGCACGCGGTAGAGCCGGCGCTCGTCGTCGGTCAGGACGATGCGGCTGTTTTTCTGGGTCTGCTCCTCCCGGCGGATCACCCCCAGGTCGACGTTAAAGCCGATCTTCTTGAACGCCTTCCGGACCCCGGGGTGGCCGGCGAGCAGCGCCTCGTAGCTGACGACGATGCTCTTGGGCATGTTCTCGTGGGCGGCGACCAGGGCGTTGTTGTTGTCGAACCAGCTGAGCTTGAACTGCGAGATGCCGCGCTTGAACATGCTGGAGCGGACGTCGGCCGGGTGGCGGAAGATGAAGACCACGCGCATCTTCTTGTCCTTGGCGACGTGGCGGAAGAAAAAGAGGGCCGGGATGTGGACGATCTTGAGGCCGGTCAGGCCGCCGCCGTTCAGGCGCTCGACGATGCGGTTCATCTCGGCGACGTTCTCCTCGGTCATGGCCTTGTCAAGCAGCTTTTTTTCCAGCTCCTTGCCGGTCTCCAGCTCGAAGTAGCCCGAGCGGTTGTACTCGTCGCCGCCGAAGTCGGAGGGGAACTCGACGCCGGCGCTCTGCAGCAGCTGGCAGGCCAGCGAAGTGCCGCTGCGCGGGTGGCCGGCGACGAAAATGCCGTTCTTCAGGACGATCGGGCGGGTTTCCCTCTTATCGGTCGCTTGGCTTTCCACATGGGCCTCCGTGAACCGCGTTGGAAAGGGCATTATAGCACAGGGCTGCGTGAATCCGGAAACTCGGCGTAAGGCGTAAGGTGCAGGGCAGCCGCATGATCACGATCTGCTTCATGGGATGGTGTTCACCTCGCGCCGAACGCCGAGGCAAGCTTCTTGCTGGAAGAAAGTCGATCGACATGTCAATTCCGCTGCGCTGGGGCGAAGTGAACTCTCAAGGCATAAGGCAAAAGTGAAGAGAGAGGGAATCTTTCTGACCTTGTGCCCTCCGCCCTAAGCCTTACGCCGAGGTCCGCTTTCTGTTAGAATGCTTTTTCATGGAAAAGTTCAAGGTTCAGCTGTACGAAGAGAGCCAGTCGCTGCGTGTCTCGCTGGACAGCCGCGGCCGCCGCGAGTTTTCCCAGGCCCGGCGCGCCGGCGTGCTGGAGCGGAGCTTCGACGGCAGCTGGAAGAGCCGGGCCCTGGAAACCGGCTCGCGCGAGGAGGCGGAACGGGCGCTGGCCTGGAAGGCCGGCGCCCGCCTGGCCGCGGAGCCCCCGGGCCTGCCGGCCGACGCCGGCGAGTTTCTCGGCCAGGCGGGCGCCCTCAGCCGCCAGCTGCAGCGCCTCGACCTGCAGGACTGGGCCCTGCTGCTGCGCGGCGCCTGGACCCGGCGGCGCATCCGCAACGCCCGCCGCCAGGACGTCGCCAACGCCTTCCGCCACTTCAGCGTCACCGTGCGGCTGCGGCCCCGCTCCCAGGCCGGGGAGCTGGAGATCGGCGAGGGGAGCGCCGAGGATCCGCGCTTCAACCTGGACGGCCTGGCCCGGCGCGCCGCCGAAGCGGTCGAGGCGCAGCGCCGCCGCCGCCGCGTCGTCTTCGACGAGCCGGTCCCGGTCGTGCTGCAGGCCGGCGAGGGGGCCATCCTGTTCCACGAGATCCTGGGCCACGCCCTGGAGGCAGACTACGTCCGCCAGGGCGTGTCGCCGTTCACGCCGGCCGACATCGGGCGCCGGATCGTTTCGCCGGCGGTCACCATCCTCTGCCGCGACGAGCGCGACTCCTTCTTTCGCGACGCGGCCGTCGACGACGAGGGCGAGCCGCGCCCGGACGCGCTGCTGGTCGAGGCCGGGGTGCTGCGCCGCTTCATCAGCGACGCCGCCCACCAGATGCTGCTGCGCCTGCCTGACCGCGGCCACGCCCGGCTGCAGGATTTCAGCCGCATTCCCCAGCCGCGCATGTTCGCCACCTACGTCCAGCCCGGGAGCGTGCCGCCGGACGAGATCATCGCCTCCACCGCCCGCGGCGTTTTTGCCCGCGAGTTCGGCGACGGCGGCGTCGACCTGCGCTCCGGGAGCTTCTTCTTCCGCATCCGCCAGCCCTGGCTGATCGAGAAGGGGCGCCTGGCGGCGCCGCTGGCGCCGCTGACCGTCAGCGGCGCCCTGAACGAGATCCTCGGCGACATCGCGGCGGTCGGCGACGACTTCCGCTACGACCGGGGCACCAGCTATTGCCGCAAGAACGGCCAGCTGCTGCCGGTGCGCGTGGGCCAGCCCACGGTCAAGATCGGCCGGCTGTGGGCCCGGGGGGACGAGGATGCTTGAACCCGTTCTGAAAACCGGGCTCGAGGCCGGCTTCGCCGCCGTCGAAGCCTTCGTGGAGAAATCCGTGCGCCAGGAGAGCGGCGGCGCCGAGGGGCCGCTGTCGCTGCACGAGGCGCGCGGCCAGCGCCTGGCCGTGCGCGCCTTCCGCGAAACCGGCGATCCCCTCGGCTTCGCCCTGTCCGCCGCCGCCAGCGGGGCGCCTTC
>CAYXCX010000009.1:8219-16170 GCA_964463405.1 uncultured Clostridia bacterium | reverse complement strand
CAAGCACATCATGGCGGTGGGCTACGCGAATAATCCGCCCCCGACGCCCGCCAGGTCAAGCGCGTCTTCGCCGAGGTCGCCGCCGCCGCCGCGGTCGACCGCCGCCGCAGCTTCGCCCACCTGCTGCCGCGTGCCGCCGCGCGCTGCCGCCTCGACATCTACGATCCGGGCATCGAGTCCTGGGACGACGCGCAGGCCGCCGACCTGCGCGAGCGGCTGCGCGAGTGTCTCGTCTCCTTTCCCGGCCTCAGGCTGAAGCGCTTCCAGCTGACGCGGGAGCTGAAGAAGGTCTACCTGGCCAACACGCGCGGCTTCGAGGCCAAGTACAAGAAGACGCTCTTCCAGGTCCAGGCCTGTTTCCAGTCCCGGGATCACCAGCTGGCCCTGGCCGAAAGCCGGACCCACTTCCGCAATTTCGATCCCCAGCGGCTGGCGGCCCGGGGGGCGAACCTGCTGGCGGCCCTGGCCGCCGAGCCCGAGCCGCTGGAAGCCGGCCTGGAGCACGTCGTCATGTCTCCGGAGGCGGCGGCCCAGCTCTTGAAGGAATTCGCCCCCTGGCTGAAGCTGGACCGGCCCGGGCCGCGCGAGCGCGCCGTGGCCGCCTCGAGCCGGGTGAGCATCCTGGACAACCCGGCGCTGGACGAGCAGCCCGGCTCGGTCCCCTTTGACGACGAGGGCACGGCGGCGGCGGAAAAGTACCTGCTCAACAAGGGGGTGGCGGCCGTGGCGGCGAGCGACATCCGCACCGCCTTCGAGAAGGGGGGCGTGTCCAGCGGCAACGGGTTTCGCGACGAGGGGGGGATTTTCCCGGCCCCGCGCTTCACCAACCTCTTCATCAAGCCCTCCAATTTTCCGCTGGCGCGGCTGCTGGAGCGCGCCGCCGGCGGCGTGCTGGTCTACCTGGCCAAGCGCCAGGGCCCCGGCCGCCTGCCGGGGGAGACCGGCTTCGTCGCCCACGGCTACCGCTTCAGCGGCGGTGAGGTCACCCGGCCCATCCAGTTCCGCCTGGCCTTCTCGATGCGCTCCTACCTGCTGCACGTGGCCGAAGTCTCCCGCGAGCTGCGCTTCTTCCACAGCCGCGCCAACGTCGGCTCGCCCTACCTGCTGCTGCAGGGCCGGCGCGACGAGGCCGGGACCCTGCGCGTCTGAGGGTGAGATAATCGCCGCCGCGCCGTATTTAACAAGAAAACGAGCGAGGTCGACCATGAAAAAGGGTTTGCTGGCGATTGCGATTCTGGCTTCCGCCTTCTGGCTGCGCGGCGACAACCTGATCACGGTGCTCACGCCGGGGCCGCTCCAGGCCGGCGCCGAGATCCATTTCCGCTTCGACGCGGAAGGGGGCCCCGGCGGCGAGGCTGGCGGCAACTACAATTGGAGTTTCGGCGACGGGACCGGCGAAAGCACGGCCAACAGGCAGGTCCGCCACGTCTTCAACGCCCCGGGAACCTACACCGTCAACTGCCTGAAGGAATCGTTCACCGCGGTCCCCGCCAGCGCCAGCGTCGCCATCGTGGTCGTCGACAACCGGCGCATCTCGCCGCAGGGCGGCGGCTTCCGCGTCGGCCAGCGCGTCCTGTTCCAGGCCGACAATTTCGTGGCCAGCAGCCTGCGCTGGGATTTCGGCGACGGCACCGTCGAGTCGGGCCCGCGCAACCACGGCCACGTCTACGCCGCCCCCGGCGCCTACACGGTCAAGGCCTACGACCACAACGGCGACTCGCCCACGTTCAGCTCCGCGCCGCTGACGGTCGAGGCCGACAACCGCCGGCTGAGCGCGGCGCCCGAGGCGCCGCGGGCCAACCAGCGCGTGGCCTTCAGCGCCCACAACTTCGCCGGCGGCGGCCTGCGCTGGGACTTCGGCGACGGCAGGGTCGAAAACGGCGGCCCGAGCGCCAGCCACGTGTACCGCCAGGGCGGCGGCTTCCAGGTGCGGGCCTGGGAGGCCGGCGCCGACGCCGGCAGCGCCGTGAGCCTACAGCTGGTCGTGGCCCCGGACAACCGCCAGCTCCAGGCCAATCCCGCCGCCCCGCGCGCCGGAGCCGCCGTCCAGTTCACGGCCGCCAACTTCGCCAGCGCCAGCCTGCGCTGGAACTTCGGCGACGGCGCGGTCGAGCCGGGAGGCCCGGCCGCGACCCACGCCTATGCCGTAGCCGGCAGCGTCCAGGTCAGGGTCTGGGAGGAGAGCGAGGGGCCGGAGAGCGCCGTCCAGCTTTCGCTCGCGGTGCAGCCCGACCCCCGCCAGCTGTCCATCGCCGGCCCCGGCGACGTCTTCGAGGGGTCTGAGGTCGTGTTCGAGGGGCGTAACTTCGCCTCGCCCAGCCTGGAATGGGACTTTGGCGACGGCACGGTCGAGCGCGCCGGCTCGCGCCGCGCCCACCGCTTCCAGCGTCCCGGCCAGTACCAGCTCAGGGTGAAGGAGGCCGAGGGCGGCAGCCTGCCCCTGGAAAAAAGGGTGCAGGTGCTGGCCGACAACCGCGCCCTGGCCGTCAAGACCGGGGTGGTGTACGCCGGCAGCGAGTTCGAGATCGAGGCCCGCAATTTCCGCGGCAGCCAGGTCAGCTGGGATTTCGGCGACGGGCCGCCGCAGAGCGGGCCGCGGCTGATGAAGCACCGCTACGCCCGCAGCGGCCCGTTCCGCGTCAAGGCCGTTGACTTCGCCGGCCGCGACGGCAAGACGATCGAAACGCAGCTGAACGTGGAGACCGACCCGCGCCAGCTGCGCCTGCCGGCGGAAGTCATCGCCGGCGAGCGGGTGCTGCTCGAGCTGCTCAACGCCCCTCCCGGCGCCTACGCCTGGAGGTTCTCCGACGGCGAGGCCGGCGGCGGCAACGAGCGCCGCGAGAAGTCTTTCCGCACTCCGGGCCCGCACCGGGTGACGGTCAGCGACGCCGCCGGCAAGCTGCCGCCGCTGGAGGCGACCGTGCAGGTCGTCCCCGACAACCGCGCGCTCAAGGCCGCGGCGGGATTCGCCCTGCCCAGGGAAGAGGTGGCCTTCACGGCGGCGAACTTCCGCGGGCCGGGCATCCGCTGGGATTTTGGCGACGGCACGGTCAAGGAGAGCGGCGGCGCCAGCGAGAGGCACGCCTACGCGGCCGTGGGCCGCTACCGGGTGAAGGCCGTCGATTTCAACGGCCGCGGCAGCCGCGAGTTCAGCGCCGACGTGGTGGTGGCGGACATCAGCCCCGGGTTCGAGCTCGCCGCCGTCGAGTTCGCCTTTGACAACGGCAAGTATTACCGGGTCATGCCGCGCAAGGCCCCGGCCCCCGGCTTCCAGCTGCGGGTCAAGGCCCGGGGGCGCGGCGTGCTGACCGGCCGCTTCCTGCTGGACAACATGAGCCTCGGCCCGTTCCAGCTCGAGGTCCGGGAAAACCAGGCGGCCGTGCTGCCCAAGGCGCAGATGCCGGCCCTGCCGGTGATCGATTTGGGGCGGCACGAGCTGGTCGTCAAGTTCGACAACGTCGCCGTCGGCCGCCGCCTGCCGGCCATCACGTATTTCGTGACCGACGCCGGGGTCATCCAGGTCACCTCGCCGGCCATCGACGCCAAGGTGCCGGCCGCGGGCCGGATCGCCCTGAACTGGTCGATCCGCCACGCCCAGCCGCGCTTTGAAATCGCCGTCTCCGCCGTTCCCTTCCAGTTCCTGGAGGAGAAGCAGGTCGAGTGGCTGCCCGCCTCGGAGGGCACGAGCCACCGGTTCGATCCCGCGCCGTTCAAGGCCGGCGACTGGATCTATTGGCAGGTGCGGCTGCTGGGTCAGACCCGGCAGGTGCTGACCACCTCGGAGATCGCCTCGTTCCGGCTGACGGAGTAGCGGCGGCGCGGCCGCCGCTGGCGGCCGTTTGTCAAATCGCCGCCGATTTGCTATAAGTCTGTCATGGAAAGCGTCAAGGTCCTGGTCGTCGACGACGAGAAGAACATCCTGGAGTCGGTGAAGATGGTGCTGAACTACGAGAAGTACGCCGTCGAGGCGGCCCGGGACGGCGTCGAGGCCATCGACCTGTTCAAGCGGCTCCTGCCCGACATCGTGCTGCTCGATGTGCGGATGCCGGGCCTGGACGGGCTGCAGGTCCTGCGCACCTTCAAGGAGATCCACCCGGTCAGCGAAGTCATCATGATTTCCGGGCACTCGGGGATCGAGGAGGCGGTCGAGGCTTCGCGGCTGGGCGCCTTCGATTTCCTGGAAAAGCCCATCGCCCGCGACAAGCTCGTGCTGACGGTGCGCAACGCCGCCGAAAAGGTCGCCCTGCTCAGGGAGAACTACAGCCTGCGCCGGCAGACCGAGAAAAAATACGAGCTGGTGGGCGATTCGCCGGTCATGAAGTCCCTGCGCGAGGCGATCCGCCGCGTGGCGCGCAGCGACTCCACGGTGCTGATCTCGGGCGACAGCGGCACCGGCAAGGAGCTGATCGCCCGCCAGGTGCACGGCCAGTCGGCGCGCCGCGACAACCGCTTCGTGCAGGTCAACTGCGCCGCCATCCCCGACGAGCTCATCGAGAGCGAGCTGTTCGGCCACGAGAAGGGGTCCTTCACCGGCGCCTCCGAGAAGAAGGCGGGCAAGTTCGAGAGCGCCCACCGCGGCAGCATCTTCCTGGACGAGATCGGCGACCTGAGCCTCAAGGCCCAGGCCAAGGTGCTGCGCGTGCTCGAGGAGGGCGAGGTGCAGCCGGTCGGCTCGCCCGAGATCAAGAAGGTCAACGTGCGGGTCATCGCCGCCACCAACAAGGACCTGGAGGAGGAGATCCGCCAGGGCCGCTTCCGCGAGGACCTCTATTTCCGCCTGAACGTGGTGCCGCTGCGCTCGCCGGCGCTGCGCGAGCGGCGCGAGGACATCCCGCTGCTCATCGAGCATTTCATCGCCTACTTTTCCGAGGAGAACAACTACCGGCGCAAGGCCTTCGCCCCCGACGCGCTGCGGCTGCTGCTCGACCATCCCTGGAAGGGCAACGTCCGCGAGCTGCGCAACCTGGTCGAGCGGCTGCTGATCATGAGCCGGGGCGATCCCATCACCGCCGCCGACCTGCCCGACTATATCTGCCGGCGCGAGACCAACGGCGAGTCGGCGCTGCTGGTCCTGGCCAACTGGAAGGAATTCAAGGCCCGGTCGGAGAAGGCCTACCTGGAGAAAAAGCTGGCCGAGTTTTCCGGCAACGTGGCGCGCACGGCCCGCGAAATCGGCCTGCCGCGCAGCAACCTCTACCAAAAGATCGATTCTCTTGGTATAATGGTGGAGCGCCAGCAGGACGCGGACGAAGAATCGCCCGGCTCGTGAGGGCCGGGAGGAAAGTCCGGACTCCGCAGGGAAGGATGATCCCCAACCGGGATTACCCCCCGCAAGGCGGGGGGGCAGGAAAGTGTCACAGAGAACAGACCGCCCCGTCGCCGCAAGGCGGCGGAGCAAGGGTGAAAAGGTGAGGCAAGAGCTCACCGTCCCGGGCGGCGACGTTCCGGGACTGAGACAAACCCCATCCGGAGCAAGGCTGAACAAGGGGCGTTTGAGGCTTTCCCGGCCGAGGCCCTGGGTTGGCCGCTGGATCCCGCCGGCAACGGCGGGGCTAGATAAATGATTCTTCGCGACAGGATCCGGCTTACAGTCCGCGCCCTGCTGGCCTTATTAACTCAACGAACTTCGTGACGCGTGACGCGTAACGCGTGACGAGAAAAACAATCCCCATGATCTCTTCGTGCCGGTGACAGGGTCAGCAGGAAGTTCAACAATCTATCAGTGGTAGTGATAGTGGTAGTGGTAGTAGAGGCCAAAAAATGATCCATCGTAATTCGTGAATCCAGATACCCCAGATTCAGAAACTGCTTGGAGCTCGGCAAGCCCCTAAGTATCTAGTGCTCGTTGACGTGGTACATGGTACCTGGCACGTGGTACTTCGATGGACCGTCGTGTCTTCCAGCTGCTGAACAGTTTTTCTTAGGCAAGTTCTCTAAAATGCTTCCGCGAACGTGAGGTAGAACGCCGGCGCGCCGCCGGCGAAGCCGGCGTCCAGGCGGATGACCAGGTTCTCGCGCGGGTTGAAGCGGTAGCGCACGCCGCCGCCGGCGGCGGCGTGGAAGCCGGCCAGCTCCAGCAGGGCAGTCTTGCGCTGCACCTGCGCCAGGCCGGCGAAGGCGCACAGCCCGACGCGCCGCGTCAGCGGCAGGCGGCATTCCCCCTGCACGGCGAGCATGACCCGGTCGCGGAAGCGGCCTTCGAAATAGCCGCGCAGCAGGTTCAGGCCGCCGAAGCGGGGCAGGGCGTGAAAGGGGATCTCGCCCCAGGCGGAGCGAAACAGCCCCTGCACGGCCAGGGCCGCGCCGCCGGCCAGCGGCCAGAAGCGCCGGGCATCCAGGGCGAGCTGTCCGAAGGCGTAGTCGCTGCCCAGGAAGCGGAAATAGCGGCTCAGCAAGAATGCCGCGTAAACGCCGCGGGTGGTGGCGAAGGTGTTGTCGCGGCTGTCCCACCTGGCCACCAGACCCAGCCCCGAGACGGCCCCGCCGCCGCCGCCGGCCGTCCCCGACTCCAGCCGGCCTCCGGCCCGGGTTCCGCGCATCGCCACCGACTGCAGGTCGAGGCGCAGGCCGGCGAACAGGCGGCGCCGCCAGCGCCGCTGCAGGTCGAGCTGCAGCCGCCAGTTCTCGGAGACGAAATCCTCCCGGTCCTCCTCGGCGGTGCGGTTGCCGATGCCGTAGAAGCGGTCGGGGTAATAGGAATACTTGGCCGTGCCGTCGAGCAGGTAGTTGCCCCCGGGCGAGTACAGCTCGAGGTCGACCTGGGCGATCGACTGCCGCTTGCGGGTGCGGATCGCGTTGAAGCGGTAGTGGGAAAGGCGCGTGTCCCGGGCGGCGCTGAGGCGGAAATAGTGGATTCCGACCAGGCCCCAGGCCAGGTCGGTCTCGGGGGTGTAATACAGCACCGGGGCGACGACGAAGCCCCCCCTGGCCGGCGGCGCAGCGGCTGCCGCTGCCGACGTCGGCAGGGCGGCGGCCAGGAACAGGAGCAGGGCGGCGGCTGCCGGCGACCGGCGCCGCGGGCGCTCAGCGGCCATCAGCCGGCGGCGCCCTTGGCCTTTTTCTTCATCAGGACCTTCTTGAGGGCGTTCTTGCCCACGCCGAAGCGTTCTTGGAAGAAGGCGTACAGGTCGTCCAGGTCGTCGAGCCGGGGCGCCGGCTCGGCGGCGGCCGCCGCCTCGGCTCCGGCGACGACCAGGACCATTTCGCCCAGCGTCGCCTCGCCGGCGAGGGCCTGGCGCCAGCTGGCCAGCGAGGAGCGGACGAAGGCCTCGTGCTTCTTGCTGATCTCCTTGGCCAGGGCGAAGCGGCGGTCGCCCAGCACCTCATGGGCGGCCGCCAGCAGATGCTCCAGGCGCCGCGGCGATTCGTACAGGACCAGGGTAAAGGGCAGGCGGGCCACCGCGGCCAGGAAACTCCTCAGTTCGCCGGCGCCCCGGGGCGGAAAGCCCAGAAACAGGAAGCGCCGGGGATCGATGCCGGACGCGGCCAGGGCCGGGACCAGGGCGGTGGGACCGGGCAGGGGGACGACGGCGACGCCGGCGGCGATCGCCCGGCGCACCAGGATGTGCCCGGGGTCGGAGATGGCCGGCGTTCCCGAGTCGGTGACCAGCGCCCCGTCCTGGCCGGCGGCCAGCATGGCCACGATGCGCTCGGCCTGCTCGTCCTCCCGGGGCCGGTAGTGGCTGACGATGCGCTTGCGCAGGCCCAGGTGGCTCAGCAGCTTGAGAGTGTAGCGGCTGTCCTCGGCGATGACGAAATCCACGCGCGCCAGCACTTCGACGGCGCGCCGGGTGATGTCGCCCAGGTTGCCTATGGGAGTGGGAACTATGTACAAAGACATGAGCTAAACTCAGTGGTAGTGATAGTGTTAGTGTTAGTGGCAAGCCCTCGAACGAGATTTATGAAAAGCGTTCTGTCTTCACTTTTGCCTATTGCCTTTTGCCTTTTGCCT
>CAYXCX010000009.1:0-8209 GCA_964463405.1 uncultured Clostridia bacterium | reverse complement strand
CGGGTGATGTCGCCCAGGTTGCCTATGGGAGTGGGAACTATGTACAAAGACATGGGAAGAAATCCTTAAAAGGCAAAAGGCAAAAGGAAAAAGGGAAAAGTGAGGAAGCGGGCCATTTCAGGAATCTTGCGAGTGCATTTTTCTGACTTTTGCCTATTGCCTTTTGCCTTTTGCCTTTTTCTTCGCCGTCAGCCGTCCGCCGTATGCCGTACGCCATCTTCTACTTGTTCCAATCTCGCAAATAGCGGAAATCTATGCCCACGGTGCGGGCGTGCAGCTTGGCCACCGGCGGCATGGTGCGCTTGAACTGCGAGCGCTCGATCAGGCGCCGCACGCGGCGGACCAGCGCCGGGGCGAAGCCGTGCGCGGCGATCTCCTCCTCGCTGCAGCGCTGGTCGACCAGCAGGTGCAGCAGGACGTCGAGGTCCTTGTACAGGACGCCGATCTCCTGCTCGTCGGTCTGGCCGGGCCACAGGTCGGCGCTGGGCTTCTTGGCCACGATCGCCGGCGGCACTCCCAGGTGGCGGGCCAGCTCGAACACCTGGGTCTTGTACAGGTCGCCCAGGGGCTGGAAGGCGCAGGCCGAGTCGCCGAACTGGGTGGAATAGCCGATGAGCAGCTCGCTCTTGTTGGAAGTCCCGGCCACCAGCGCCTTGCGGCGCACCGAGAAATCGTACAGGATGGACATGCGCTCGCGGGCGCACTTGTTGCCGACCTGCAGCCGGGAGGCGGCCGGGCAGCGCCCGAAATAGGCGTCGATCTGGGGCGAAATGTCGATCGTCTCGCAGGGCACCTTGAAGGCGCGGCAGGCCAGCCTGCCGTGGCGCAGGCTTTGGGGATCGGAGGCGTGGTAGGGCAGCAGCAGGGCGAACACGCGGCCCGGACCCAGCGCCTTGCGGCACAGGGCCAGCACCACCGCCGAGTCCAGGCCGCCCGAGACGCCGAGGACGGCGTTGCGGAAGCCGTTCTTGCGCACGCTGTCGCGGATGAAGGCGGCCAGGATCTTCTCGACCATAGCGCAGTCGATGCTAAGCATGGAGGATCCTCCGCAGCTCCTTCAGCACCAGCGCCGGCTGGTCGTCGCGCAGGTAGGCCGAGGCCACGCGGGCGCGGCGCACGTCGGCCGCGAGCACCTCCACGTCGAGGACGTCCGGCTCCACGTACTCGGCCTTCTGCACGATGCCCCGGCCGGCGCGGGCGAAAAAGGAGCCGCCGCCGAAGCCGATGCCGTCCTCGAAGCCGACGCGGTTCACGAACAAGTAGTTCTGGTGGTAGAACTGGGAGAAGACATAGCCCATGGTCTCCCAGAGCTGGAACGAGGAGACGCCGTCGCGGCCGATGCCGCGCTGCGGGCTGTTGGAGATGCCGATCAGCAGGTCGGTCTTCTGCAGGAAATAGAGGTAGGCCAGCATGGGGAAGAGGATTTCGCGGCAGATGAGGATGCCGGCGGTAAAAGGGCCGATGCGGAAGGGCTGGAACGATTCGCCGGGCTGGAACACCATGCCCTCCTCGAACATGCCGTAATTGGGCAGCTGCGCCTTGCGGTGGGCGTGGACCAGGCGGCCGCCGGCGAAATAGAGGGCGGCGTTGTGGATGATGCCCGGCGTCTCCTCCAGCGGGGCGCCGGCGACGACGCCGATGCCGCGGCTCATCCTCTCCAGCTTCCGCCAGGCCCGGCCGCCGGGGCGCAGCGCCACCTCGCTGGCCAGGTCGCGGAGCTGGTAGCCGCTCAGGCTGAGCTCGGGAAAGACGATGAGGTCGCGCTTGTCGCGGACGGCCCGGGCCGCCTGGGCGGCGTGGAACTCCAGGTTGCGCTCGACGTCGCCCAGGACCGGGCTGAACTGTACGGCTCTGACCTTCATGCCGCGACTATAGCACAGCCGCCGGGGGCAGGCAATGGAACCTCCAGACCCGGGTGACAGGCATAGGCTCGCGCCGTGTTTCATGGGGATGGGACGATTGACAGCCGGGACCGATTGTGTTACGTTTTCCCCTTGAAACGGCTTCCCGGCCGGGGAATTTCATTGAAACAGACAAGAATCCTCCTCTTCCTGCTCGCCATTTTCACCCTGCTGCTGCCGGCAGCCGCTGAAGAAGCCGAGGATTCCGGCCCGGGGCAGCCGCAAGCCAAAGTCGGCCGCGCCTTCATCGAAATGGGGCTCAACTGGGGGATCTCGGCGGTCAACTACAACCTCAAGTACTCCAAGTTCATCGAGGACTGGCAGTTCGAGCTGACCTGGAAAGACCAGCGGCGCAAGTGGTTCACCTCCGAAGGGCTGCGCCTCGACTCCAACAACCTGCGCCTGAACTGGACCCACGCCTGGTCGGGCGCCATCTATTACAGCTGGGCGCGCACCAACCGCCTGGGCGTCCTGCCCTCCTTCCTGTTCTCCTCGGGCGGCTCGCTGCTGTGGGAGTACCTCGCCGAGTGGCGCGAGATCTCCTCGATCAACGACCATGTCTACACCTGGATGGGCGGCCCGGCCATCGGCGAGCCGCTGTTCCAGATCGCCGACCATTTCCGCCGCCGCCGCGGCGTTCTGTCCCGCCTGGCCCAGACGCTGGTCAATCCGCCGCTGTCTTTCAACGATTTGCTGGACGGCAGGAGCCGCCTGCCGCGCCTGCCCGGCAACGACGCGGCCGACTTCCGCCTGGCGCTCGGCGGCAAGCAGGGGCCGGTTTCGCCGGCCTCCGGCAGCCGCGGCCACGCCCAGGCCGACCTCGACCTGCGCCTGGTCTCGCTGCCCGGCTGCGGCCGCCCGGGCGCCGGCTCGGGATTCTCCCGCCGCCCGCTGGCCAGCGGCTACCGGGTCGCCCTAAGCTTCGACCGGGACCTGATCGAGGAGTTTTCCGCCTCCACCCGCTGCGTCCTGGGCGGCTGGTGGCAACGCAACGTCCGCGAGGACGGCGCCGGGCTGCGCGGCTCGGAATGGTGGCTGGGAGCGGTCACCGCCTGGGACTTCTTCCAGAAAAAGCCGGTCGCCGCCTACGACGGCCACGAGCTGGGCATGACCGAGCGCTGGTTCGAGCGCGAGCGGCCGACCCGGTACGTAGACAAGTTTTCCACCATGCACCTGATCGGCCCGGCCTTCGACTGGACCGGCTATGCGGGCAGGCTCAGCGCCCGCCTGGCCGTTGAGGCGACGTTCGACTTCGGCATGGTCAACTCGCTGGCCTACAACGACTACACGGCGCTGCACGACCCCTGGGGAGTGAAGACCACCCTGCACAACTGGGGGTATTACTATTCCCTGGGCCATACCCTGGGCGGCCGCCTCGACCTGCGCCTGGGCGCGCTGCGCGCCGAGGCGGGCCTGAAGACCCAGGCCTTCCGCTCCATCCAGGGGCTGGACCGCTACCAGGACCAGCTGCTCGACGATTCGCCGCTGCGCGATTCGCGCTTTTCCTATGACGCCGCTCTCTCCTTCACCCTGCCGCGCACCCCGCTCCTGCTGTCGCTGCGGCTGGAGGGGATCGAGCGCCGCGGCCGCTTCCACGAGGTCGACAGGCGCGAAAGCGAGCTGCGCCTGTTCTATGCCCTGGGAGTCAGTTTCTAGAAGAAGACGTTAGACGTCAGACATTAGTGGTTAGCAAGAAAAAATGCCCTAGAAGCGTATCTTGTCTTATGTTTTGCTAACGTCTAGCGTCTAACGTCTAACGTCTCGTGTTTTAGAAGAAGACGTCAGACGTTAGTGGTTAGCAAGAGAAACACCCTGGAATCAAAGCTTTTTTCTCTCTCTTGCTAACGTCTAGCGTCTAACGTCTAACGTCTCGTGTTTTAGAAGAAGACGTCAGACGTTAGTGGTTAGCAAGAGAAACACCCTGGAATCAAAGCTTTTTTCTCTCTCTTGCTAACGTCTAGCGTCTAACGTCTAACGTCTCTTGCTCTTTCTAGAATATCCTTCTAACCTTTCGCCCTCCGGCGGGATAGTAAGGGCATGGAGCAATGGACGCTGAGCTGCCCGGCGATCGCCACGCCGAACATGCCGGGGCGTGCTATAATGGAGCGCATCATGGCCGGCAACGAGAAAGAGCGCGAGCAAGAGGCGGAAGACCCCTTCTGGGGCCGCCTGGCCGGGCAGGAGAAGCGGCTGTACAATTTCCTGTGCCGCTCCCTGCAGTTTTCCGAGGACAGCGCCGATCTCTACCAGGAAGTGGTCCTGCGCGCCTGGAAATACTTCCCCTCTTTCGACCGCTCGCGGAGCTTCCCGGCCTGGCTCTTCGCCATCGCCCACAACGAGGTCAAAAAATATTTCCGCCGCAATCGCGCCCGCCGCGTCGTGCCGCTGGAGCGGCTGGCAAGCGACCCCGCAGCTCCCGCCGCCGATCCCGACGCCGCCCTGGTGCTGGAGGCGGCGGCGCGCCTGCCCGAGCGGCAGCGCCAGGTCTTTTTCCTGCATTATTCCAGCCTTTTCACCGTCGCCGAGATCGCCGCCATTTGCGGCCTGGGCCAGGGCAACGTGAAGTTCATCCTCAACCGCGGCCGCGAGGCCGTGAGAAAACTCTTGGAGAACCGCCATGGACAATGAACAGGTCGACCGTTTCATCACCGCCGCGCTGGCCAGGTCGGAGAGCGAGGTGCCGGCCGGGGTGCGGGCGCAGATCGCCGGCCGCGTCGCCGCCGGCCGCAGCGAACCCGCCCACGCCTGGCGGCGGCTCCTGCCCTGGCTGCCGCTGCTGGCCGCGGCGGCGCTGGTCGTCGCTTTCTCGCTGCCGGTCCTGGTGCCGCCCAGGGCCGCGGAGAAAAAGATCACCCAGATCAGGACCGAATTCGACCTGCCCGACCACAACATCCGCATCGTCTGGGTGCAGCGCGACGATTTTCGCCTCGGCAGCGGCGAGGGATGACAAGGCCATGAGCGCCGTAAAATCGAAATCAAGGAGGGAACCATGAACTTGAATCCATGGCTGAGGAAGGCCGCGATCGCCGCCGTGCTGTTCGCCATCGGCCTGAGCCTGCCGGCCCAGGCGGGACTGGGGCGGGGGCGCCTTTCGGGGACCGTGCACGACGAGCAGGGGAATCCCGTCGCCGGGGCCGTGGTCTGGCTGGAGTTCGCCAAATCGGGCAAGCGCCTGGAGGGCGCGACCGACGTCCGGGGCGAATGGGTGTTCAATGGCATCGGCAGCGGCAAGGCGCGCATCACGGTCCTGGCCGAGGGCTACCAGGGGGTGGTCCTGAACGCCCTGGTCTCGCAGCTCCAGGTAAACCGCGCGGTGAAGGTGGTGCTCAAGCCCAGGTCGGCCAGGCCCCTGGTGGCCTCGCTGCTGGAGGATGCGCCCGGCCAGGCGGCGGAAGCCGACAAGCCGGGAGACACGGACCTGGTGACCCGAAGCTATTCGCTCAAGCACGTGACGCCGGCCTCCGTTTGCCAATCCCTGAACCTCTACATCTACGACCGCTCGTTCGAAGACGGCTCCTCCGCGCTCACGGTCAAGCTGCCGCGCAAGAACGTCGCCGTCTTCGAGGCGGAGCTGCGCAAGCTCGACGTGCCCAGGCGCAGCATCCTGCTGCGCGTGTTCACCGTCATTGCCGCCAGGGAGGGCAAGGGCGGAACCATCGAGAACAAGGACCTGAAGCGGGTCCTGGCCGAAGTGAGCAACCTGCTGAACTTTAAGGCGTACACTCTGGACGGCGCCTCGGTCGTGACGGTCAAGGAGGGGACGCGCTACGGCGAATTGCTGCTCGCCTCGGACGCCATGACGAACCTGCGCTTCAGTTTCGGCCGGGTGACGCTCGCCGCCGGCGCCGACGGCAGGCGCGCGGTCAGGCTTTCGCTGAACCTGGAGCAGAAGGGAGGACTGGGCAAGCTGCTGGACACCGAGACCGAGGTGGCCGAGAATGGCTTTCTGGTCGCCGGCGTGTCTCGCCTGGGCGGCGGCGGCCAATCATTGGTGCTGGTTATCAACGCCGAGATCAAGTAGGGCGGCCCCAACCGGAAGAGGAGCGGCCAGGGGCAGGAACAAGTGAGACGTGATGCGTGATGAGTGATGAGAAAAGCCAAGAGCGGGAATGAGTGAAAAGTGATGAGTGATGGGGAAGTCCAGACGCGGATTGTCGTGATTCGGAATGGCAAAAACCAAACAATCACTCGGCGTAAGGCGGAGGGCGTAAGGCGTACGGAGGGAAAATGCCCGTTCTCTTCACTTTTGCCTTTTTACTTTTGCCTTTTGCCTTGAGAATTCGCTCTATCCTGGTCGCATCGTAATGGAAATGTTGATTGTCTTGGAAAACAAGTTTTTGCGCCCGGGTGATTCTGTGATATATTGCTTTTCCTCCCAGGAGAACGCGAAGCATGAGCCTTGACCCTGATGCTCCGGCCGCAGCCGCCGTTTTGCAGATCGACGACCCGGAGACCCTCTCCGCCCGCCTCGCCCAAGGCGGCAGGGCCGTGGTGTTTTTCGCGATGAGCGGCTGCCCCTACTGCGTCCCCTACATGGGGCGCTTTGCCGAACTGGCCGCTTCCCGGCCCGACCTCGGCTTGCTGCGCGTCAGCCTCGACGACCCGCGCAGCCCGCTCTGGGAAAAATACGCCATCGCCGCCGTCCCCACCTTCATCGCCTTCGAGCATGGCGAGATTCTGGCCCGCGCCGATTCCATCCTGGCCCTGGGGCTTTCCCGGCGCCGCTGGGACGAGTTCCTGGCCGCCCTGTGAGGGCCCGGGCCCCGCATCCCCCCGCCCTCTTTTCAATTGAAAAAATCACGGCATTGCGCTATGGTAAAGCGGGACCGGCCGCTGGCCCCGGAGGCGCCATGAAGGAAAAAACGGATCGTGACATGGATCAGTGCCGGAGCCGCAGTCGCTGTCTGTCCTGGGCCCTGCTGCTGTTCCTGGCGCCGGCCGCGGCCCTTTTCCCGGCCGAAGCGATCGTGATCGACCATGCCTGCGCCGACATCAGGAAGATCCCCGAGGCGGCCATCCTGGCGGCCAAGGCCAGCCTGCACATCGCCTACGGCCACACCTCGCACGGCAGCCAGCTGACCGACGGCATGAGCGCCCTGGTCGGCTTCATGAACGGCCTGGGCTATCCCGAGGACCTCTACGCCTGGAACGAGGGGGGCAGCGGCGGCGCCCTGGACCTGGACGACTACGCCATGGACGGCGACGTGGGCTACTACCCGGCCTGGGTGAACAACACCCACGCCTACCTGGGGACGGTCAACCCGGCGACCGGCCGCGGCAACGCCCACCCGGCCGTCAACGTCATCGTCTGGTCGTGGTGCGGCCAGGCCTCCTGGCTGAGCGAGCAGCAGATCATCGACGAGTATCTGAACCCGATGAGCGCCCTGGAGAGCGAGTACTGGGGCGTCAGGTTCGTCTACATGACCAGCCACCTGGACGGCGGCGGTGTCGACGGCAACCTGAACCTGCGCAACGAGCAGATCCGCGCCTATTGCCGGAGCCACGACAAGATCCTGTACGATTTCGCCGACATCGAGAGCTACGACCCCGACGGCCTCGTCCATTACATGCCCCTGCTGGCCGACGACGGCTGCTATTACGACGAGGACGGCGACGGCAGCATCGATTATACCGACGACGGCAACTGGGCCATCACCTGGCAGAACAGCCACGCGCTGAACGTCGATTGGTTCGTTTGCACCGCCCAGCACACCCAGCCGCTCAACGGCAACCGCAAGGCCTACGCCGCCTGGTGGCTGTGGGCGCGGCTGGCCGGCTGGGACGGCGTGGGCCCGTCGCTCACCCTCACTTCGCCCAACGGCGGCGAGCACTGGACCCTGGGAGCGGTCAAGGACATCGCCTGGACGGCCGGCGCCTACTCCGGTCCGGTGCGCCTGGTGCTGTTCAAGGACGGCGTCCGCTTCGGCAACATCGTCCTGGGGGCCGCCGCCGCCGCGGGATCTTATTCCTGGACGGTGGGCGAGTGCCTCGAGGGGACGGCCGCGGCGGGCTCCGGTTTCCGGCTGTACCTGCGCAGCGGCGACAACGCCCTCGTCGACGCCAGCGACTGGCGTTTCTCGCTGGTCGAGCCGGCCCAGCTCCAGGTGACCGCGCCCAACGGCGGCGAGAGCTGGGCCGTCGGCTCGCAGCAGGCGGTCACCTGGAATGCCAACGGCTTTGCCGGCAACGTGCGGCTGGTCCTGTTCCGCAACGCGGCCAAGGTCGGCCAGATCGCCACCGGCATCCCGGCCTCGCAGGGCTCCTTCCTGTGGACGGTGGGCCAGCACGCCAACGGCTCGGCCCCGCCC
>CAYXCX010000008.1:14938-19670 GCA_964463405.1 uncultured Clostridia bacterium | reverse complement strand
TGCCCCCCGGCCGCGAACCGGGCCGGGTGCTCTCGCCGCCCACGTCGCTGATGGCGGCGCCGGCGGCGGCCATCTCCCGGGCGTGGGCCAGGGCCGCCTCGGGGGCGAAGAAGCGCCCGGGATCGGAGAAGGAATCGGGGGTGACGTTGAGAATGCCCATCACCAGCGGCTCCTCCCTTTCCGCGAAGCCGCCGCGCAGGCTGAGCTTCACTGTCCCCCCCCGCGGGCCTTGCGCTCGGCGCGGAACAGGGCCAGCCCCTGCTCGCGGGTGCGGAAGGCGCCGTCGAGCTGCAGATCGTAGAGCCGCTTGAGCTGCGCCCCCATCTGCCGCCCCGGGGGCACGCCCAGGGCCAGCAGGTCGCGGCCCAGGATCAGCGGCCGGATCGTCTCCTGGCTGATGCGGTACTCCTCCTTGCGGGCCTGGAACCAGCGCGAGATGGCGTCGAGGCCGCGGTAGGCAAGGGGCCTGGCGGCCCGCGAACGGCGGTCGGCGAAGTCTAGCAGCAGCAGCAGCGGGTCCTCGCCCTCCATGTCCTTGACGGCCCGGGCCACGGCGCGGAAGGTGATCTCGCCGCGGTTGCGGTAGAGCTCGAAAATGCGGTGGTGGTGCTGGATGAGCTTCAGCACCGCCCGCCGCAGCGGAAAGCCGCCGCGGCTCTCCAGGCGCAGCCGCTCCAGGAACGACCCGGCCAGGGCCACGCCGCGCGAATCGTGGAACGGCGAGGTGACGGTCATGCGCCCGCGCTTGAACTCCCAGGCGGTGGTGGCCGGCTTGCCGCAGTCGTGCAGCAGCGCCGACAGCAGCAGGGCCAGCGCGCGCGGCTCGTCCAGGCGGCGCCGGCGGGCCAGGCTGGCGGCGACGTCGACGGTGATCAGGGTGTGGGCCCACACCGTGTGGTGCCCCTGCTCGTCGCGTTCGGGGTGGAAGTGGGCGTCCTGGATGGTCAGGGCCAGGGAGGCCAGCTCGGGAAAGAGGCGCTCGAGCACGGCCAGGCGGCGGTACTCCTCAAGCCCCAGCGAGGGGCGGGGCGACTCCAGCAGCAGGCGCAGCAGCTCGTCGGCCACCCGCTCGGCGCTCAGCTCGGCCAGCTCCGCCTGGCGCGCCCTGGCGTAGACGGCCTTGTCCACGGCGAAGGCGTGGCTGGAGGCGAAGCGGGCCGCGCGCAGCACCCGCAGCGGGTCGTCGCTGAAGCTGGCCGGCGAGGTCATGGCCACGCGCCGGGCGGCGATGGCCCTGAGGCCGCGGTGGGGATCGACGACGCGGCCGTCGGCCAGGCGCACGGCGATGGAGTTGCAGGTGAAGTCGCGCCGCCCCAGGTCCTCTTCCAGGGTGACCTCGGGCCCCCATTGCACCTCGATGTCGCGGTGGCCCCGCCCCGCGCCATCCTTCCTGCGCTCGCGGCGCGGCACGGCAATGTCGAAGGTCCGCCCGCGGCGGTTGAACTTGATCACCGCGAAGCTGCGGCCCACGGTGTCGGTCTTGCCCTGGCCGCGCAGGCGCGCCTCGATGCCGTCGTAGTCCAGCCCGGTCACCAGCAGGTCTACGTCCTGGTCCGGGGCCGCCTTGCCGTAGAGGATGCGGTCGCGCACCGTGCCGCCGACGACGTAGACGTCGCGGCCGAACACGCGGACAAAAAAGTCCTTCTGCGGAAAATCGATGTCCAGGCGCTTCATCAGGGCTCCAGTGTAGCGGGTCCGGGAGAGCAAGTCAATTTCGTGATTCAGAAAAGCATATAAGTGATAGTGATAGTGGTAGTGGTAGTGGCGAGCCATGCTCGAGCAATCTGGGGGCCGGTGGTATAATGAAGCCCATGGACCTGCAGGTATTCAGCGCTGACTTCTGGGGCAGACTCGACTCGCCGCGCCGCCGCGTCGAGATCGCCGGCGTCGACCGCGACGCCCGCGAGCTGGCGGTGGCCGCCGTGTTCGCCCGCTCCGCCGCCAGCGTCGTCTGGCTCATCGGCGAGAACGAGCCCGAGGCGGAAAAGCGCGAGAAGCTCGGCCAGTGGCTGAAGCTGCTGGGGCAGGAGGAGGCGCCGGTCCACTTCCACCTCCTGCCCTTCGAGGATCCCTACATCAACGCCGAGCCCGACCCGCGCCGCATCGCCGACAAGCGGCTGCTGCAGGCCGACCTGGCCGCCGGCCGGCGCATGATCGTCGTGTCGACGCTGGCGTCCCTTTCGGTCCCCCTGGAGCGCCCGGGCGCCGGCGGGGTCCTGGAGCTGCGCGCCGGCGATTCCTGGGAGCGGGGCGAGCTGATCGCCAGGCTGACCGGGCTGGGCTACCGGGCGCGCGAGCTGGTGGAGATCGCCGGCGACCTGGCCTGGCGCGGCAACGTCCTGGACGTTTTCCCGGTCGCGGGCGAACAGCCGGCGCGGCTGGAGTTCGAGGGGCGACGCCTGGCCTCGCTGCGTTTCTTTGACCTGGACACGCAGCGCTCCACCGGCAGCGCCGCCGCCGTGGCCGTCGGCGAGAACCGCTACGCGCCGGCCGCCGGCGGCGAGGCCGCCTTGCTGACCGAGCTGCTGCCGGGCTGCCGGCTGCTGGCCTCCGGCCAGAGGCGCCTGGAGGACGAACACGCCAAGCTGCTCGACAATTTCCGCCGCATCCGCCAGGCGATCGCCGGCGGCGGCCAGGCGCTCCCCGAGGTCGAACGACTCTTTCCCATTTCCCTTGCCGGCCGGCAGGTGATCGACCTGGCCGATTTCGCCGCCGCGCCGGACATGGAGCCGGAACTGCGCGTCCTGCCCCGGGCGCTGGCCGAGATGTCCGAGGCCGATCTGCTGGACCTGGAGCGCCGCGCCGCCGAGGGCTGGCGGCTGCTGGCCTTCGCCGCGGACGCCCGGCTGCTGGAGAACCTGAACGGCCGCCTGCCCGGCCTGGAGTGCCATTTTTTCAATATCCCCTGCTCGTTCGCCAACCCGCGCCTGCGCCTGGCCTGCCTCACCGGCCGCGGCTACCGGCCCGCGCCGCCGGCTGAGCGGGCCCGCCGCCGGCCGGCCGTGGAGGAGCTGCGCGAGATGGCCGAGGGCGACTGGGTGGTCCACCGCCGCCACGGCATCGGCCGCTTCGCCGGCTTCACCCGGCTGCGGCTGGAGGGGGCGGCCGGCGAATTTCTCAAGATCGAGTACCAGGACCGCGAATACCTCTACCTGCCCCTTCACGAGCTGGAGGGGGTGCGCCGCTACAGCGGCAGCGAGGGGGCGGCGCCGGCCCTCGACCGCCTGGGGGGAAAGACCTGGAAGGCGAAGACCGAGCGGGCGCGCAAGGCCATCGTCCACTACACCCGCGACCTGCTCGACCTCTACGCCAGGCGCAAGTCGGTCGGCAAGGCGCCGCTGCCGCCGGTGCCCGAACTGGAGGAGAAGCTGCAGCAGGACTTCCGCTACGTGGAGACCGAGGACCAGAAGCTGGCCATCGCCCGCGTCCTGGCCGACCTCGAGGCCGGCTTCCCCATGGACCGCCTGGTCTGCGGCGACGTCGGCTTCGGCAAGACCGAGGTGGCGCTGCGCGCCGCCCTGCGGGCCATGGCCAACGGCCGCCAGGTGGCCTTCCTGTGCCCGACGACCATCCTGGCCCTGCAGCACTACCGCAACTTCCAGCAGCGCCTGGCCGCCTTCCCCCTGCGCCTGGCCATGCTGTCGCGGCTGGTGCCGGCGGCCGAAAAGAAGAAGGTCGCCGCCGGCCTCAAGAGCGGAGCCGTCGACCTGGTGGTCGGCACCCACTCGCTGCTGGCCAAGGGGGTGGAGTTCAAGCGCCTGGGGCTGTTCATCGTCGACGAAGAGCAGCGTTTCGGCGTCTTCCAGAAGGAGAAGCTGAAAAAGGGCCGCGAGAGCGTCGACGTGCTGACGCTGTCGGCCACGCCCATTCCGCGCACCCTGTCCATGGCCATGTCGGGGCTGCAGGACATTTCGCTCATCCAGTCGCCGCCGCTGGGCCGGCTGGCCATCAAGAACTACGTGGGGCTGTTCTCGCGCCAGGCGCTGGTGTCGGCCGTCCTGCACGAGATCGAGCGCGACGGCGCCGTGTTCGTCGTCTACAACAGCGTCGAGCGCATTTTCCGCTTCCGCGACCAGCTCGCCTCCTGGCTGCCCGACGTGCCCATCGTCGTGGTCCACGCCCAGATGCCCACGCAGGCGATCGAAAAGAACCTGATGGACTTCATCGCCGGCAAGTTTCGCGTGCTGCTCTCGACCACCATCATCGAGAACGGCATCGACATCCCCCGCGTCAACACCCTGGTGGTGCTAGACGCCGACCGCCTGGGGCTGACCCAGCTCTACCAGTTGCGCGGGCGCATCGGCCGCTCGACGCGCCAGGCCTTCGCCTACTTCCTCGTCGACGAGCGCCGGGGCGGCGTCAGCGATCTGGCCCGCAAGCGCCTGGACGGCATCCGCGAGTTCTCCGAGCTGGGCGCCGGCTACAAGCTGGCCGAGTACGACCTCAACCTGCGCGGCGCCGGCGCCCTGCTGGGCAACCGCCAGCACGGCCACGTCGAGGCCCTGGGCTACGACTATTTCCTGGAACTGCTGCGCCAGACCATCCGCGCCATGAAGGGCGAGGCGGCCGAGGAGCGGCAGACCGCCCTGCGCGTCCATTTCCCCTACGCCATCGGCGACGAAGTCATCGCCGCCACGGCCGAGCGCATCGCCGTTTACCGCCGCGTGCTGGAGGCCGGCGACGCCCTCGAGCTGCGGGCGCTGCGCGGCGAGCTGCGCGACCGCTACGGGCA
>CAYXCX010000008.1:0-14928 GCA_964463405.1 uncultured Clostridia bacterium | reverse complement strand
CGCCAGCCTGGAACGGACCTTCTACGTGGGGGCGGCGAAGCTCTTCGCCCGCCAGTGCGGCTGGGCCAAGGCCGAGGTCTTCGCCGACCGCGTGCAGTTCGACGCCGGCCGGGAAGTCGCCGCGCCGGCGGGAAATGCCTCCGCTGTTCCGGGGCTGAAGCAGCTCGGCGGTGGCAGTTTCGAGCTGGATTTCACGAACCTGGATGACTTCCTGGCCCTCGAGAAAGGGCTCAAGCGGCTATTCCACTGAGCCTGGAACCCGCGTCCCGGTTTGGATCCAGTCGGCCATCAGTTGGAGGCAGTCAGCGCGGATGCCGCTCTTTTGGCCCTCCTCAAGCCCGTGGCCCGAGCCCAGGAATACCTTGGCGGTGATGCCGACTTTAGGGTTGCGGCGCCGCACCTCCTCGAGGATGGCCATGCTCCTTCTCACCGGGACGTTCTTGTCCAGCTCGCCGTTGAGTACCAAGGCCGGAATGGCCAGCTTCAGCCAGTAGGGCATGGGGTCGAACCAGCCGTTCAGTTTCCAGAACTCCCCGTGGTTTCTGCGAATCTGGCTGGCGATGGCCGGAGCCACGACGGGGAGCAGGAAGCTCGGCACGCCGGCATCGCGCAGGTTGCACTCGTTCTCGTAGCGCATGGTCTCGTCCAGCACGGTGGCGCTCCCCGAATTGAGGATAATGAAGCGCACCTTGTCCGACATGGAAGCGGCCAGCGGCAGGACCCAGCCCCCCTGGCTGACGCCGATGAGGCCGATGCGCCGGGGATCGGCGATCCCGTTCCCGGCCAGCAGGTCGATCCCGGCCAGCGCGTCCCTGGCATACTCCTCGAAGGTCGAGGTGAGCCACTCGCCGCCCGACTTGCCGCAGCCGCGCTTGTCGGGCAGCAGCACGGCGCAGCCGCTCCGGGCCAGGAAGTCGGCGGTCTGCAGGTAATAGAGGTAGTCGCGGATGCTCCGGCCCGAGCCGTGGACGAAGACCACGCCCGGGCGCGGCCCCGCCGCAGCCGGAGTCAGCAGCAGGCCGACGAGCTCGACGCCGTTGTTGCTCCAGCGCACTTCGGCCTGGGAATAGGCGGGGGATGCCAGGCGGGCGGCGCTGCGCGGCTTTCCCCGTGCGTCCTTCCAGAGCATGCCCGTGGCCTCTCTATCAGCGGCGCGCTGGAAAGTGACCCGGTATTCTTCCTTTTTGTAATAGGGCTTCCAGGCAAACTCGTCGGCGCTGGCCGGGATGAGGTCACCGCCGGCGAGCGGGCGGAACTCGTTGACCGTCAGGCCGCCGGTGGCGCCCCAGGTCACCATCAGCTCGCGGCCGTCATCTGCCAGATAAAGGCCCACCTTATCTTCGAGGCGGAACGGCGCCTGGTCGGGGATGTTCCGCGCCTCGGGCCGGATGGGGTCGAAGGGGATCAGGGCCGCCACGGCGAGGGCCAGCGCGGCCAGCAGCAGGATCGAAGCCAAGGTGATGGAAGCGATTTTAAGAACTTTGCCCATGCGGGACATTTCTTCCTCCTGGGGACGGGTTCATGGCCGTCGCTGGAAGAACGAAATGGACCCGCCTGGGGTTCACGGAGAAGGAAGAGCTCAGGGAAGGCAGAGGGAAGAGAGAGGGAAGAAGGCGGGAAAAGAGAGTGGGCGTCTTTCCCTCTTTCTTCCCTTTCTCTTCCCTGCGTTCCGCCAGGCTCCGGCTTGACTTGGCCCGGCATCTCTGCTACATTAAATCATTGATCGCGAAATCCACTGGAGAGAAAATGCCCCAACCAACCAACGAAAACAAAGATACCAAGATGGCCGTCCTCATCGACGGCGACAACGCCCAGGCCTCGCTGCTGAGCAAGATGCTGGCCGAGGTGGGCAAGCACGGCCTGGTGACCATCCGCCGCATCTACGGCGACTGGACCACCTCGAGCATGCACTCCTGGAAGGACGCCCTGCACAACCACGCCGTGCAGCCCATCCAGCAGTTCCGCTACACGGTGGGCAAGAACGCCACCGACAGCGCCCTGATCATCGACGCCATGGACATCATGCACCGCCGCCTGGTCGAGGGCTTCTGCATCATCTCCTCCGACAGCGACTACACGCGGCTGGCCACGCGCATCCGCGAGGAGGGCTTTTTCGTCATGGGCATCGGCCAGAAAAAGACCCCCAAGTCGTTCGTCAACGGCTGCGACCTGTTCATCTACACCGAGAACCTGGCCCCGCGCCGCGACAGCTCCTCGCGCTCCGAGCGCGAGCGCAGCAGCCGCGACCGCGGCCGCGACCGCGGCCGCGGCGGGCGCGGCAGCCGCGGCGTCGGCAGGCCCGAGGAGCCCGTCCCGCAGCAGGCCCAGCCGGAGCAGTCGCCGCCGCAGCCGGAGCCGCAGCAGCCGTCGCTCTACGCCGGCAGCGACCCCATGCCGCTCTTGCGCGAGGCCTTCGAGATGGCGGTGCAGGAGAACGGCTGGGCCAACCTGGGGCCCATGGGCAAGGCGCTGCAGCAGCTCGACCCCGGCTTCGACCCGCGCAGCTTCGGCCAGCGCCAGCTTTCGTCTCTGATCAAGGCGCTTCCCGACTTCGAGGTGCGCCGCGACGAGGAAGACGCTTCGGCGGGCATCTGGGTCAGACTAAAAGAATAGAACGAGCTATTAGTGTTAGTGATAGTGTTAGTGATAGTAACCGCAATGGGACGAACTATAAAAGCCCTTTGATGCAAAGAAGAGTTCGTTCATTGCTGTTGCTGGCACTAACACTAACACTAACACTAACACTAAGAGATCTTTCATAGATCCCTGGACGCAAGAAATGGAGTGCAAGACTGTCTAAATGAACGAGGACGCAATGAAAAAACAGATATTTGTGCCGATGATCCTGCTGCTGGCCTGCGCGCTGCAGCTGCTGCCCTGCGATGTGGCCGTGGAGACCAAGGCGGCGAAGGAGAAAGGCAAGATAGAGGTCACGCTATGCGTCGACCGCTTCCACCGCTCCTGCTCTTTGGACATCGGCGAAACCGACCTGAAAGCAGAGGGACTGGTGATCGAGAAAAGGAGCGAGTGGCGAAACGTGAAGGGCAGCCTCTACCAGATCGACCTGGTCGTCCGCCTGACCGGCAAGAAGGCCGGCTCCATCACCGTCAGCCGCCGCTGTCCCAAGCGCGGGCTGCAGGAAGAGGCCGTCACCATTGAGCCGCAGTGAGGCGAAACGGCGAATAGGATCAAGCCGCCGCATCGGGCCGGGTGGGCGATGGCGCAATGGCCGTCGAGCCCCGGCGATGCCCATTGCCGGGGCACGATCGCTTGTCCGACGGATCCCCAATTGCCACTTCTTGGTGGTCGCAACCGGGGCCATCTGCTCTGGAATCACGATGATGAGATCAAACGGGCCATTCGCTGCTTTGTCATTGCGGAAAAGCCCCGCGTGAATGCGATTGACCAAGGAGGAACGAGCCATGACCGGCGAACGATGCGCCAGGCTGGAGCAGATCCCGAATATCGGCCCGGCCATGGCCGGCGACTTGCGCCTGATCGGGATCTCCAGGCCGCGGCAGCTGCTCGGGCGCGATCCGTACGCCCTGTACGAAAAACTGTGCAAAAAAACAGGGCAACGGCACGATCCCTGCGTCATCGATGTTTTCATCTCCGCCGTCCGCTTCATGGCCGGGGCCCGCAAGCGCCCCTGGTGGGCGTATACCGGCGAGCGCAAGCGAACCCTCTCCGGAAGAGCCGGGGCCCGACCGCCAGAACGCAAAAAGCGCCATTGAAATTTCGCTTGCCGGCATGGGAATCTTCCTGGAAAGGAGGGGATCAAATTTTCGTGATTGGGAGGTACGAATGAAAAACAGAAGAATGGGCCGGCGGCGGGTCCTGCCCCTGGCGGCGGCGTTCGTGCTGGCCGTAGGCCTGGCGCTGAATGTCGCCTGCAAGTCGGAAAGCCTGCTGCAGGGATGTTCCGCGACGCTCTCGGCCGACAAGGCGGAATACGCGAAAGGCGAGCCGGTGCGGCTGCGGCTGACTCTGGTCAACGACGAGGAAGATCTCATCACGCTGACCTTTTCCAGCAGCCAGATATACGATTTCTGGGTCCTGGACGCGGCCGGAAGCGAAGTGTGGCGCTGGTCCGCCTCCAGGGTGTTCGCCACGGTCATCACCCATGTCGATCTCATGCCGGGCGCCGTTGCCGCGTATTCTGAAATATGGGACCAATTGGATCTTGCCAAGGTGGAGGTCCGGGAGGGCACCTATACGGTCCATGCGCGCGTCCTCATCGCCGACCCGCCCGAGATCGATCCTGTGACTATTCTCATCCGATAAGCTCGCCTATTCCCCTTCCGTTGCTGGCGACGGACGGTAAAAATGTGGATTCATGTATAATCAACGCCAATGAACGGCAAGCTTCTCTTGATCCTGTCGAGCATCTTCCTGTTGCTGGGCCAGTGCTGCTTCTCGAATCAAAAGGTGGATACGCGGGCTTTCTTCCTGCCGGACTCGATCCTGCGGGAAATTGAGCGGGCGGTCCAGGCCGGCAATTTTTCCTGCGCCGAAAAAACGCTGTTCAGCCGCAGTTTCTTTGCGCTGGACGACGAGCGTTTGCTGATCCTGATCGGCATCCCCGATTATCTGTGCTCATCCAATTCGTTCCTGCCGGTCGTGGCCGACGGCCAAGGCGGGTGGCAATCCGGTCCGCCCCTGCCCGGCGCCCCCTCCTGGCTGGTGCGCGGGGCCGACGGCGCCCTGTGGCTGGCCGCGCAATGGCAGGTAGAGGGAACGTTTCCCTCCCTGTATCGCAGCCTGGACGGCGTCGACTGGGAAGAGATCGCGCTGCCGGAAAACAGGGGCGTCGATTGCTGCTTTGAACGGCTGGTAAGGATCTGCTTCCCCCAGGGGCTGGTCCGCCTGGAATTCGCCGGCGACGCGGCCGGGAAGGCGGCATGGTGGGAAACCGGGCTGGCGGGCATCGCCGTTCCCGGGCCGGGCCCGGCTTGGCGGCCGGTTGCCGCGGCCTGGGATGGCTCCGGCGGTCCCTGCCCCTTCGTTCCCCTGGGCCAAGGCCCCTGGGTCAGGATCGAATCGGAACGATCGCCCTGGATCCTCTTCAGGAAGAATCGCATGTATTCAAGGGTATCGCTGGTTGTCCCCGGCGCGCTCGACAGGGAGCCCGGCACCTGACCCCGCCCACTCTCGCCCTTCACCCCTGGTATTTGCGCTATACTGCCGGCGCAAGCCCAGAGCCAAAACAAATTCGTCGATTTGCCGCCTCTAGTATGCTGTTTTATCCCTGCAATTGAGATCATTTCTTCCTGCGTTTATAATCGCTGCAGGCGAACTGAATGTTTCCTGGAAAGTTAGGAGGACGCATTTATGAGACTGCTGACATTGTTTCTCGTTTTTGCGATTGCGGCGGCCGGAACGCCCGCCTGGGCCCAGGCCGCCGGAGGTGATCCGGTGAAGGGAAACGAAACGGTGAAAATCAAGCTTCCAGCGCCGAAGCTGGACGGCGCGGTCTCGGTCGAGAAGGCGATCAAGGGCCGGCGCTCGAGCCGCGATTTTTCGGATGAGCCGATGACCCTGGCCCAGGCCGCGCAGCTGCTGTGGGCCGCCTATGGCATCACCGAGCCCATGGCCGAGGGCCCGGCCTTCCTGCGCGGCGGCTTGCGCGCCGCGCCGTCGGCCGGCGCGCGCTACCCCTTCGAGGTCTATCTCGTCGCCGGCAAGGTGACCGGCCTGGCCGCCGGCGCCTACCGCTACCTCTCGGAAGAGCACGCGCTGGTCCAGGTCCAGGAGGGGGACGTCCGCGGCGCCCTGTGCCAGGCGGCGTACGGCCAGGAGTGGATCCGCGAGGCGCCGGCGTCGCTGTTCGTCTCGGCGGTCTTCGCGCGGACGACCAAGAAATACGGCGAGCGCGGCAGCCAGCGCTACGTCTGGATGGACTCGGGCTATCTGGGCGAGAACGTCTACCTGCAGGCAGAGGCGCTGGGCTTCGGCTGCTGCGTCGCCGGCGCCTTCGACGACGCCGCGGTCAAGCAGGCCATGAAACTGCCCGCCAGCGAGGAGCCGGTCTGCATCCTGGCCGCGGGCAAGCGGAGATAAAAAATGGCGGCGGATCCACACCCGGGAGAAAACCTTCATTTCCGCCTCCGGGTCCCTTGCAATATTTTTAAAGGCCCGCAATAATTGCCATGTGGGAGGCAGCATGAGCGACAAGGTATTGGTGGCGTATGGCAGCAAGCACGGCATGACCGCCGGCATCGCCGAGCGCATCGGCAAAATCCTGCAAGAGATGGGGTTCACGGTCGACGTGCTGCCGGCAAACAAGGCCGGCAGGGCGGCCGACTACCGGGCCGTGGTGCTGGGCAGCGGCGTCTATGCCGGCATGTGGCGGCGGCAGGCGGCGAAGTATCTGAAAGCCAACGCGGCCGAGCTGGCCCGGCGCCCGGTCTGGCTCTTTTCCAGCGGCCCGACCGGCGACGGCGATCTGAGCACTCTCCTGCAGGGGTGGACGCTTCCCTCGGGATTGCGGGCGGCCGCCGACCGCGTCAAGCCCAGGGGGATCGTCGTCTTCCGCGGGGCCTTTGAAGAGGCCACGGCGGGCTTCTTTGAAAAGTGGATCATGAAGAAGGTCAAGGCGCCGTCGGGCGACTTCCGCGACTGGCCGGCCATCGAGGCCTGGGCCCGCGGCGTCGCCACCCCCCTGAAGGTCACCTGAACTCCGTCCGGGGGGGGGGAGAAACGAGGGCGTCTCCAGCCTTGGATGTCCGAGAAGTCCAATCGTTGCCGGTATGCCGTCGCTGCCAGGAGGGCGAAATGATGCGCACGAGCAAACTTTTTTTGCTGGTTCTCGCGGCCTGCCTGGCGGCAGGGGCCGCCCTGCCGGCCCAGGATGCGGCCGCTCCCGCGGGCACGCCCCTGACAGCGGCCGAGGTCCTGGCCGCGGCCAGGGCGGAGGAATGGCGGCCGCTCGATCCGGAAAACACCCTCTATCTTGAGCTGGCCTCAGGCAGGGTGGTCATCGAGCTGGCGCCGTTCTTCGCGCCGATGCACGCGGCCAACGTCAAGGCCCTGGCCCGCGAAAAATACTATGACGGACTAGCAATCATCCGCGTCCAGGACAACTACGTGGCGCAGTGGGGCGATCCCGAGGAGGAAAACCCGGAGAAGGCGCGAAAGATCCAGAAGGCCAGGGCGACGCTGCCGGCCGAGTTCGACCGCTCCTGCGACGACAAGATCCTCTTCACGCCGCTTCCCGACGGCGATGTCTACGCCCCGGAGGTCGGCTTCTGCTGCGGCTTTCCGGTAGCCCGCGACCGCAAGGCGGGCAAGATGTGGCTGGCCCACGGCTACGGCATGGTCGGCGCCGCCCGCGGCAACCCCAGCGACAGCGGCGGCGGCACCCAGCTCTACGCGGTGATCGGCCAGGCGCCGCGCCACCTGGACCGCAACATCACCCTGCTGGGCCGCGTTCTCCAGGGGATGGAGCTGCTCTCCTCGCTGCCGCGCGGCAACGGGACGATGGGCTTTTACGACAAGCGGGAACAGATGACGCCCATCCTTTCCGTTCGCGTCGCCGCCGACGTGCCGGCGGAGGAGCGGGTCGAACTGGAGGTGCTGCGCACCGACAGCGAGGCCTTCCTGCGGCTGATCGCGGCGCGGCGCAACCGCAGCGACGAGTGGTTTCTCTTCAAGGCCGGCCGCGTCGACCTCGGCAACATGACCGTCCCCGTGCGCGAGAAGAGAAAAGCGCCGGGAACGTAAAAGGCAACGATCTTATAGTGATAGTGATAGTGATAGTGGTAGTGGGAGTAACAGCATTAGTTGAACTTTCACTTTTGCGCAACATAGAATGAACACCCCCGAAGAGGAAGAGCGCCGTTGAGCCTGCCGGGTCAGGTTGCGGCAGGGTTGTGGTACAATCATCCTGCCATGAAGCGAGTGAACGGAATGCTGGGCGCGGCGGTCGCCGCGGCGCTGTTCTGCGCCCTGCTGCCGGCGTCGCCCCAGGAGGAAAGCCCGCGGGGGATCTGGCCGCAGGAGGCGGGGAGCCGCTGGGTCTGGCTCAAGCCGCGGAGCGATCTGCCCGCCGCGGAAATCGACGCCGTGCTCAAGCGGCTGGCGGAAGAGCAAACCGGATACCTAGACGCCAGGTTTCCGGTCACCGTCTTCTTCGCCCTGAAGGCGCAGCTGGTGCCTGGAAAGTCGGGGAAGCGCAAGCGCTACGGCGGCCAGCCCGGCCGGGCCGACGACCTGCGCATCGCCGCCGAATGGCGGAACGGCTACCTGGACCAGAACCGCGGCCGCTCCTATACGGCCCTCCCCCTTGACGCGGTGCGCGGCATCGACCTGCAGTACTCGCAGCGGCCGCGCGAGCGATTCGCCAAGGCGCCCGCCGGCCGCCAATGGCTGGTCAACCTGCTGGCCGATACGCGCTATGTTTTTTTCTTCTCGCTGGAGGATACAGCCCGCGCCTTTGTCAACGCCCTGGCCTCGGCCCTGGGCCAGCGCGGGCTGAAGCTCGGCTTTTCCAGGTCGGGGCTGATGTGGGAGAACGTGACTGCCCCCCAGGCAGCCGACATGGGCCGGCAGGCCGGAGAGGGGGTGCTGATCTCCAGCGTCGCCGCCGGCGGCCCTGGCGAACGCGCCGGCATCCGCCCCCTGGACCTGATCCTGGAGCTGGACGGGAAAAGGGTGGGGAATTTCTCCCACTTTTCCCTGCTGCTGGACGGACTGGCGCCGGGAGCCAGGGCTCCGGTCAGGCTGCTGCGCCGGCTGCGTCCGCCCGAGCGCGAGCCGGGGCCATGCCCCTGGGAGCCGCTGGCTTTGGAGCTGGAAATGTTCTAGGACCCGCGCCTGCCGGTGACGGCGCCCTTGAAAACGCCAACGCGCCGCGCTAGCATGAAAGGAGGAGCTCAACCATGAAGACTGCCGCCGTCGTCCTCAACGTGGTCCTGTTCATCTTTGCCGCCGTGGTGCTGGCCGTCGACGGGCCGCCGCGGGGAACGCCCTTCGTGGCGCTGCTCGGCCTGGCGCTGCTGGCGCCGTTGCTGGCCGCGGCGGTGCTGGAGCGGCGGTCGACCGGCGCCCTGCTCTGGGGCCTGGCGGTTTTCGGCAGCGCCTCTCTCCTGGGCCTGGCCCTGTGGGCTGTGATCAACCGGCCGCCCAAGGCCGGGGAGACGGGCGCCCTGGCCTACGTGGTCCTGCTGCTGCTGGCGCCGCTGCTCGGCCTGGCCGCCCTTCTCCGCGGCCGCGGCCGGGGCAGGTGACGGCTGCGCGGAGGCCGGCTCTCTTCCGACATGGCCCCAGCAGCGGCCGGCAGGCATGTCGTCGTCCTGGTGGGACCGAAGGGGTCGGGCAAGACGACCATCGGCCAGTTCCTGGCCGATGAACTGGGGATCGCTTTCCTGCGCGTCGAGCCGCTGTTCCTGGAGACGCGCGCCCGCCTGGGCGCCGGCCATCCCGACCCCGACCGGCTGGGGTTCGAGGCGGTGCTAGCCGGCCTGGCCGCGCTGCTGCGCGACGGCGGCGCCGCCTGCCTGGAATCGACCGGCGCCTCCCCCCATTTTCCCTGGTTTCTCGCCGAAATCTCCCGGCTGGCCCGCGTCTCGCTCGTGCGCGTCATCGCCGACCCGGCGCAGTGCCTTGCCCGCATCCGCGGCCGCGACGCCGCCGCCCACATCCCGGCCTCCGGCGACGTCATCGGGCGCATCAATGCCCGGGCCGTGCGGGTGACCCTGCCCTGGGACGCCGTGATCGACAACCGCGGCCGCTTCGACGGCGCCCTGATCCGCCGCGCCATCCAGGCGCTGCTCATTCCCGCCGGAGCGGCGGATGAAAGCGGCTGAACGGGCGGAGCCCCGGGCGAGGCTCCTCCGGGGGCTCGCCGCCCTGCACGTTGTTTTCCTGGGGCTGCTCTCCTGGATCGTACTGGCCGGCAAAGGCGGCCCGGGCGCCATGGCCTATGGCCTGCTCCTGCTGGCGGTCATTGTCGGGCTGCTGAGCCGCCGGCGATTGCTGGTCCTGCTGCCCGCCGCGGCGCTGCTTCTGGCCGCCCTTTATTTCCTGGCTGTCACAGCCGTATTCTCCGTGACCACGCTGCCGTGGGCGGCCTTCGCTTGGCTGCTGGCCGGCCTGTCCCTGCTGCTCCTGCTGGAGGCGGCCACCATCCTGGTCGCCGCCTTCTCACGCGGCGCCTTCGATTCCTGATATAATGGAAACCGGCGCGTAGGAGAAGAAGAATGAAAACGATCGGCCTGCTGGGCGGCATCACCTGCGAGTCGTCCCTGGCATACTACCAACTGATCAACGAGCTGGCCCGGGCGCGGCTGGGCGGCCATCACTCGGCGAAGAGCGTCATGGTCTCGGTCGATTTCGCCGATGTCCAGCCGCTCACCGAGCGCGGCGACTGGTCCGGCGTGCTGGCCATCCTGCTGAAGGCGGCCAAAGGGATCGAGGCTGCCGGCGCCGACCTGCTGGTGCTGTGCGCCAACACGGCCCACAAGCTCGCGGACGCCATCGCGGCTGGGGTGAACATCCCCATCGTCCACGTCGTCGACGCCACGGCCGAGGAGATCCGCCGCAGCGGTCTGCGCAAGGTCGGGCTGCTGGGGACGCGCTTCACCATGGAGGAGGAATTCTTCAGCGGCCGGCTGCGCGAGCGGCACGGCATCGAGGCCATCGTCCCAGGCAAGAAAGAGCGCGAGCGCGTGCACCGCGTCATCATCGACGAACTGGCGCTGGGCACCGTCGATCTCCGCTCCGGGGAAGCGCTGTGGAGGATCATCGACGGCCTGGTGGCTCGCGGCGCCCAGGCGGTCATCCTCGGCTGCACCGAGCTGCCGCTGCTGATCCGGCAGGACCAGGGCGCGGTGCCGCTGTTCGACACCACGGCGATCCACGCCCGCGCCGCGGTCGATCTCGCCCTGCGCTGAACTGCGGGCGGTGACCGGGAGGAACCGACAGCCATGATGGACACGGGATTGAAGGACAGGGTGGCGCTGGTCACCGGCGGCAACCAGGGGATCGGCGCCGCCGCGGCGCGGGCGCTGGCCGCTGAAGGGGCGGCGGTCTTCGTCACCTATCTGCGCCTGGGCGCCGAGGATCCCGGGGTGCAGGCGGTGGCCGCCCTGCCGGCTTATGCCGAGGCGCGGCGGCGGACCGCGGACGCCCTGGTGGCGGAGATCCGGGATCGAGGCGGCAAGGCGGCCTCCTGGGAGGCCGACCTGGCCGATGCCGGCGTGATTCCGGAATTGTTCGACCGGGCGGAGGCGGAACTGGGGCCGGTGGAAATACTGGTCAACAACGCCGATTCCTGGGTGGGCGACACGTTTCTGCCGGGAAGCGCCGACCGCTACGGCCGCAGGCTGCCCACGGTGAGCGCGGAGAGCCTGGAGCACAGCTTCGCAGTCAATTCCCGGGCCGCGGCGCTGCTGATCGCCGAGTTCTCCAGCCGCCATGCGAAGCGCAGCGCCGCCTGGGGCCGGATCATCAGCCTGACGACGGGCGGCGCCCCAGGCTTTCCTAAGGAAGCCTCGTACGGCGCCAGCAAGAACGCACTGGAGAGCTTCACCATGGCGGCGGCCATGGAGCTGGGGCGGCAAGGCATCACGGCCAACGTGTTGTGCCCGCCGGCAACCGACACCGGCTGGCTCACGGCGGAGCTGGCAGGAGCGATCGCGGAGGCGGGACCGCTTTTCCATGTCGGCAGGCCCGAGGAGGTCGCCGAAGTGGTCGTTTTTCTTGCGTCGCATCAGGCCCGTTTCATCACCGGCCAGAGGCTGGTCATGCGCTGAGCGGGATTGATCCGGCGCAGGGGGGAAAGACGTGAAAACCATCGGGCTGCTGGGCGGCATGACCTGCGAGTCGTCGCTCGTCTATTACCGGCTGATCAACGAGATGACGCGGAAACGGCTGGGCGGCCACCATTCGGCCAGGAGCGTCATGGTCTCGGTCGATTTCGGCGAGGTCGAGCCCTTCATGGAGCGCCGCGAATGGGGACGGGTCCTGGCTTTCATGCTCGACGCCGCCCGGGCCATCGAGAGGGGGGGCGCCGATTTTCTGGTGCTGTGCACCAACACCATGCACCGCTTCGTCGCCGAGTTCGACCGCGAGGTCTCCATCCCCCTGCTGCATATCGCCGACGCCACGGCCGCCGAGATCCGGAAGGCGGGGCTGAAGAAAGTCGGCCTGCTGGGAACGCGCTTCACCATGGAGGAGGAGTTTTACAAGGGGCGGCTGCAGGGGCGGCACGGCATCGAGGCGCTGGTCCCCGAAAAAGAGGAGCGCGAGCGGGTGCACCAGGTCATCATGGAGGAGCTGTCGCGGGGGATCGTCCGCCCCGAGTCGCGAGCCGCCTACTGGCGCGTCATCGATGGGCTGGCCGCGCGCGGGGCCGAGGGGGTGATCCTGGGCTGCACCGAGATCCCGCTGCTGGTGCGGCCCGAGCCGGGGCGTATCCCCCTGTTCGACACCACCGCCATCCATGCCCGCGCCGCAGTGGACCTGGCCCTGTAACCGGCAAGCAAACGGAGCCGTTTCCGTTTTCCGCCGGCCTGTGAGCCTTGCCGATGGTCAGAGCAGCAGGCACGCCAGGGAGGTGCCCTGGACGTGAAACAGCTTGTCGAACGGTTTGCCGCTCCCGTACAGGTCGTTCAGGGCCCTCGTGACATCCTGCCAGCCGTCGTAGTCATGCCAGACCACGGTGCCGTGCCCTCCCCGCAACAAGGTGATCGCCGCGAGCGAATCGTTCTTCACGTATTCAAGGGAGTGGGAGCCGTCAACGAAGACGAAATCGATTGCATTGCGAAAGGGGGCGAAATTGAACGTGGCCGAGTCGCCGAATAACTGGGAGATCTTCGTTTCCTGGTCGGTTCCCCGGAAACGTTCGCCGCTCGCCTTCTTGACGATGTATCGTTCCTCGTTTTCCGCCAGGGGCAGGGCTGTCGCCGCGACAAGCTCCCCGGGCAGGTCCAGGGTGAAGACGGAGGCGTCGGCGGCAGAATTGGCGGCCATGTTCAGCGTGGTGCGGCCGTCGAAGGTCCCGATTTCAAACAGGGTCTTCGGGCTGCGGCTGCGCACCAGCTGCGCGATGACCAGGAGCTCGTACAGGGTGACGTTGCCGTCCCTGGCCAGCGGCGCGCGGACCTCCACCCCCGGGCCCTCGGGAAGAAAGGCCGCCGGCTCGACTTTGGGAAGAAGGGGCTTGACCGGCTTGTGGGCGCGGCCGAAAAAACCGCAGAGTTCAGCCAGCCGCGCGCGGCTGGGGGCGGAAAACAGGCAGGCGGTGAAAAGGCGCAGGCACGAGCCGGCGGCGAAACTGTAGTTTTTCAGGAAGGCGGACAATCGTTCCATCCTGCCGCCTTTCATGCCCCGGATTTCCGCGGCGCCCGCCTGCGGAGGGTGGCTTGCTTCATGGGCGCATTGTGAGAGAAGCGCGCGCAAATGTCAATGAGCCTGGAGGGCCATGCTGATGCGTCCCCCGGGCCCGCGGCCCATTTGCCGGGCCGCGCGCGCGGCGTGCTGGAAAACGATTCGCGCCGGGATTATAATTCTGCAACCGACAAAGGAGCGGGCGCCATGGCCTACAAGGACATCCTGAAAAATTCCATCCGCACGTTCGAGGACCTGGAGAAGTGGCTCATCGGGCAAAAGGCCCGGGTGGATCCCCGCCTGCGCGATGTCATCGCCAAGTATCCCATGCGGGTGAACACCTATTACCTGTCGCTCATCGAAAAAATGGGCGACGGCATCTGGAAGCAGGCCATCCCCGACGTCGAGGAGCTCGAGCACTACATGGACCTGACGCCCGACCCGCTCGACGAGGAGGGCGACATCCCGCTGGGCGGCCCGCGCACCGTTATCCACCGCTACCCCGACCGCGTCCTGCTATTCGCCTCCATCGAATGCGCCATGTACTGCCGCTTCTGCACGCGCAAGCGCAAGGTGGGCGACGAGCTCAAGCACCCTCCGATGGAGGAGATCCACAAGGGGATCGAGTACATCTCCGAGCACGAGGACATCCGCGACGTGCTGATCTCGGGCGGCGACCCCTTCCTGCTCGGCACGCGGCGCCTCGACGAGATCCTGGGCAAGCTGCGGCGCATCCCGCACCTCGACCTGGTGCGCATCGGCACCCGCGTCCCCTGCGTCTGGCCGCAGAAGATCAGCGAGGACGCCGAGTTCGTCGACATGCTGCGCAGCCACACGCCCAGGTCGCTGAAGGAGCCGCAGTTCTTCATCAACACCCATTTCAACCACCCCAACGAGATCACCGAGGAGAGCTACAAGGCGGTGAAGGTCATCCGCGACCTGGGCATTCCCCTGGGCAACCAGACCGTCCTGCTGAAAGGGGTCAACGACGACACCGACGTCATGCGCGACCTGATGCATGGCCTGGGGCGGATGGGCATCCGGCCCTACTACCTGTACTACGCCGATTTCGTCGAGGGCACCGGCCATTTCCGCACCCCCATCTTCCGCGGCAAGGAGATCTGCCGCGACCTGTGCGGCAGCACCACCGGCTTCCTGAGGCCGACCTACGTGGTCGACGCTCTGGGCGGCCGCGGCAAGACGCCGGTCGACCTCGGCTACTCCGAGGGAATCAGCGATGACCGCAAGGGCGGCGTGATCACCTCGCCGATCGGGCTGGGCAAGGTCTACGTCAACGACCCGATCGAAAAGGTCGAGGGCAAGCCCATGCGGCACAATCCGAACCGGAAGTGAGAAGTAAGAAAAGGCAAAAGGCAAAAGGCAAAAGTAAAAAGGCAAAAGTAAGAAAAGAGAGACAAGGAAGGCGAAGCAGGCGAAAGCCGAAAAAAGTACGAGGGACAGAAGGAGGAGGGGCATGACGGATGTCGAGCGCGAGCTGGAGGCGATGCGGGGACGGCTGGAGAGGATCGAAGCACAGCTCCTATTTCTGTTTCGGAGGCTGGGAGCCACCACTCAAAACGCCCCGGCGGCGAAGGCGTC
>CAYXCX010000007.1:21058-21346 GCA_964463405.1 uncultured Clostridia bacterium | reverse complement strand
CTACGACTATTACCACGATTTCTTCGCCGCCGCCGCCCGCCTGCCCCTGATCAAGGTCCTGCTGGGCCATATCCTGGCTCTGCTGCTGGCCATGCTGTTCGTCTTCGTTCGCTCGCAGCGCAAGAAATGGCTGCAGGCGCTGTTCCTGCTGCTGCTGCTGGCCGACGGCCTGGCCGCCTACGCCCTGGTGACGGGCTGGCGGCCGCCGGCGCCGGAGCCGGCCCAGGCCGCCGCCCCGGCGCTGAGCCCCCCGCGCCAGCTCAACATCGTGGTCATGGACGGGCTCTC
>CAYXCX010000007.1:9912-21048 GCA_964463405.1 uncultured Clostridia bacterium | reverse complement strand
AACTGGATCCGCAACAACGGCGTGGTCGGCCGCCTCAAGACCCATCGCCCGAACCTGGACCTGTCGCTGCTCAACGTGCTGCTGAGCGGCGAGCCGCCGTCGGCGGCCGCCGGCCATTCGACCCTGAAGTTCCGCTTCGGCGGCGTTTCCCTGGAGTTCGATCTCTGGCCGCGCTACGTCCTATTCCGCAACTCGTCCAAGCTGAGCGCGACGTTCTTTTACCGCCGCCGCGACGCCGCCCCCCAGGACCGGCTGCGCGTTTTCTACGAGCACGGCGGCTTCCGCACCTTCACCCTGCTGGCGCCGCCGGCCTGGCCGCCCTTCGCCGGCAAGAACCTGCGCAAGAACAACGCCTTCATCCAGTTCTTCGCCCCGACGCTCGACGACGCCGATCCCAAGCTGGACGTGCTCAAGAAGACCTTCTTCTACGACAGCTTCCTGCGCCGGCAGATTCCCGAGCTCAAGACCCGGGATTTCCGCTACTCGCTGGTGCAGCTGCCGGGCCTGGCCAGCATCAACGCCCATTACTACCACTACGCCCGCCCGGAGAACTTCGGCAGCCTCATCGACGACGAACAGAGCCGCAAGTACGGCTGGATCCTCGACCGCTACTACGAATTCTACGACTCGGTGATCGGCACGATCATCGGCGCCATGGGCGACAACGAGCTGCTGCTGGTGCTCAACCTGCACGAGGTCGTGCCCATGCCCGTCTGGCGGCGCATCCTGGTCAACTATCTCGGCCGCCGCGACGTCTATGTCTTCAAGCCCGCCGACGCCCAGGGCGTGTTCCTGATGTACGAGAAGTCGGCCCTGAAAAAGGGCCTCTACCAGGAGAGCGTGCGCCTGGCCGACCTGTTTCCCACCCTGCTGTACTACGCCGGCTTCCCGCTGACCCGCCGCCTGCAGGGCGGGGTGGTGCGCGAGGTCTTCAGCGACGCCTTCCTGGCCGCCAACCCGCTTTACTTCACCAGCGAATGAACGCGGCGGCAGCCTGCGGATCCCTTGTGCCGCGAGGCGCTTTTCACTATAATCCCCCTTGCAAGGAGACAAGATGAAAATCCTGATCATCGGTTCGGGGGGGCGCGAGCACGCCCTGGTGTGGAAAATATCGCAGTCCAAGCGGGTGACCAAGATTTTCGCCGCCCCGGGCAATCCCGGCATGACGCAGCTGGCCGAGCGCGTCGACATCAAGCCCACCAGCATCATCGAGCTGGCCGATTTCGCCCAGGCCGAACGCGTCGACCTGACCGTGGTCGGCCCCGAGCAGCCGCTGGCCCTGGGCATCGTCGACGAGTTCAACGGCCGCAACCTCAGGATCTTCGGCCCCACCCAGAAGGCGGCCATGATCGAAACCTCCAAATCGTTCGCCAAGGAGTTCATGCGCAAGAACAACATCCCCACTCCCGAATTCCGCGTGTTCGCCTCGGCCAGCGAGGCCCTGGACCACCTGGCCCGCGCCCAGTTTCCCCTGGTGGTGAAGGCCGACGGCCTGGCCGCCGGCAAGGGCGTCTACGTCTGCCGCAAGCGCGAGGAGGCCTCCGCGGCGGTCAATGAAATCATGCTGGAGGGCCGCTACGGGCAGTCGGGCGAACGCATCGTCGTCGAGGACTTTCTGGCCGGCAGCGAAATGTCGTTCATGGTCGTCAGTGACGGCAAGCGCATTTTCCCGCTGGCGACCGCCATGGACTACAAGAAGGCCCTGGAGGGGGACAAGGGGCCGAACACCGGCGGCATGGGTGCCATATCGCCGGCGCCCCAGATCAGCAAGGAACTGTTCAACCAGATCATGAAGACCATCATCCAGCCCGCCATCGCCGGGTTGAAGTTCGAGAACAAGGAGTACAAGGGGCTGCTGTACGCCGGCCTGATGATCACCCGCGAGGGGCCGCAGGTCCTGGAGTTCAACGCCCGCTTCGGCGATCCCGAGACGCAGGTGGTGATGATGCGCCTGAAGAGCGACTTGGTCGACATCCTGGAGGGGGCGGCCGAGGAGAACCTGTTCGACGTCGCCGCCGATTGGGACGAGAACGCCGCCGGCTGCGTGGTCCTGGCCGCGCGCGGCTACCCGCTGAAATACGCCACCGGCCAGGCCATCCAGGGGCTGGAGCGGGCCAAGTCGCTGGGCGTGGAGGTGTTTCACGCCGGCACCGTCCTGGAGCCGGAGGGCCTGGTCTCCTCCGGCGGCCGGGTGCTGAACGTCTGCGCCAGCGCGCCGACGCTGAAAGAGGCCATGACCAAGATCTACGACGGCATCTCCTTCATCGCCTTCGACGACATGATCTTCCGCCGCGACATCGGCTGGAGCCGCAAGTGAGCCCGCGCGTCGCCTTCCTGCTGGGCTCGGACTCCGACTTTCCCGCCCTGGAGAAGGGGATCGCCCTCTTGCGCGGCTTCGGCGTCGCCGTCGACATCGAGGTCAGCTCGGCCCACCGCACGCCCGAGCGCACCCTCGAGCTGGTGCGCCGCTTCGAGCGCGACGGCGTGGGCGTGATCATCGCCGCCGCCGGCGGCGCCGCCCACCTGGCCGGCGTGGTCGCCGGCCACACGCTGCTGCCCGTGCTGGGCGTGCCCATGGCCTCGCCGCTGCTCGGGCTTGATTCGCTGCTGGCCATGGCCCAGATGCCGGCCGGCGTGCCGGTGGCGGTCTTCGGCATCGGCGAGGCCGGGGCGAGCAACGCCGCCCTGTTCGCCGCCGCCATGCTGGCCGCCGCCGACGCCGGCCTGCGCGAGCGCCTGCAGGCCTTCCGCGCCGAGCAGCGCCGAGGCGTCGAGGACCGGGGCCGGCGGCTGAAGGAGAAGCTGGGGGCGGAATGAAGTTCGTCGCCGAGTGCTTCGGCTGCCGCTGCAACCAGGCCGAGGTCCAGGAATGGATCCTCGAGCTGGAAAAGCGCGGCTACCAGCGCACCACCTCCGCCGCCGCGGCGGCCTTCGGCATTCTCAACACCTGCAGCGTCACGGCCAAGGCCGAGAAGGACGCCCTGCGCTTCCTGGCAGGCTCCTATCGCCATACCGGCATTCCCTGGCTCGTGGCCGGCTGCGCGGTCAGCCGCGACCGCGCCGCGCTGGAGGCCAAGTACCGCGGCTACGTCTTGCTCGACAACCGCCAGAAGGAGCGGCTGGTGGAAACGGTCGGCGAGCTCTTTCCCGCCGACTCGCGGCTGGTCTACCATTCGGCCTTCCGCTCGCGGGTCTTCCTCAAGATCCAGGACGGCTGCAATTTCCGCTGCTCCTACTGCATCGTCCCGTCGCTGCGCGGCAAGGCGCGCAGCCTGGAGACGAAGGCGGTCCTGGACAAGGCCCGGCATTATGCCGCGCTGGGCTACCGCGAGGCGGTGCTCACCGGCATCCATCTCTCCTCCTACGGCTACGACCTGTTCCCGCGCCAGACGCTGATCGCCCTGGTCGGCGAGCTGCAGCGCCTGCGCGGGATCGAGGTCATCCGCCTGAGCTCGCTCGACCCGCGCTTCCTCCGCTACCAGTTCGTCCGCGAGCTGGCGCTCCTGCCCAAGATCGCCGACAGCTTCCACTTCTCCTTCCAGAGCGGCAGCGATGCCGTCATCCGCCGCATGAACCGCGGCAGCAAGGTCGCCGATTACCGCAAGATCCTGGACCATTTTCGCGACTATTTTCCCAACGCCAACCTGGGCGCCGATTTCCTGGTCGGCTTTCCCGGCGAAAGCGAGCGGGAGTTCCGCGAGACAATGGCTTTCGTGGAAGCGGCGCCGCTGGACTATCTGCACGTCTTCCCCTTTTCCCCCCGCCCCGGCACCAAGGCGGCCGCCCTGGAGCCGCTGCCGCCGCAGGTCGTGCGCGCCCGCGCCGCCGAGCTGAAGGAGCTGGGGCGGCAGCGCAAGCTGGCCTACCGCGACCGTTGCCGCGGCAAGACCTTTGCCGGCATCCTCATCGAGGAGAGCCCCCATTACGCCCTGGTGGTCACGAGCAATTTCCTGTCGGTGCGCGTGCCGCCGGTGCGCGGCTACCGGAAGCGCAGGCTCCTCGTGCGCATCGAGCGCGTGGTCAACGAAAACCTCTGCGAGGGCAAAATTGCCTAGGGCGGCGGCGTGGCTCCTCCTGCTGGCGCTAACGGCCGCCCCGCCCGCCCTGCGCGGCGAGGAGGAAAAGCCGCCTGCGGATCCGCGGCTGCGCCGGGCGCTGGTGGGTTCGCTGCTCTTTCCCGGCCTGGGCCAGCTGCGGGAAAAGCAGTACGCCAAGGCGGCGCTGCTGGCCTCGGCCGAGGCCGCCTGCCTGGCGCTGGCCGTCCTCCACGCCCGGCGCGGCGCTGCCGCCTACCGCCGCTACGGCGCGGCCGGTTCGCTGGCGGACGCCGTGCGCTGGCGCCGGGAAACCGAGCGCCACGACCGCCGGCGCAACGCGGCCATCGCCGCCGCCGCCGGGGTCTGGGCGCTGAACATGGCCGACATCCTGGCCACAACAAAAAAGCGCTACGGGCGCAAGCGGTCGCTGGCCTTCCACCCCTTTTACGACCATGAGCATCATGCGTACGGCGCCGGCCTGGCTTGTTCTTTTTAGCCTGCTGCTGGCCGTCGGCTGCGGCGACCGCCTGTTCGACAATCCCCTGGACCCCGACGCCGATCCGCGCGCCTACGAGGTCGTCGCCACGCTGCAGACCGAGATCGTGCCGCTCGACCTCACCTTCAGCGGCAACGCCCTCTGGGCCGTCGACGGGCTGTCGCGGGTGCTGGCCCTGAACCACAACTCCGGGGCGCTGATCCGCGAGCTGGCGGTGCCGCTGCCGGCGGCGGGCATCGCCTACGACGGCGAGGAGCTGTGGCTGAGCGTTCGCGACCAGCCGCAGCTGCTGCAGGTGAACCTGGTCAACGGCACGGCGATCCGCGCGCTCAACCTGCCGCGCGGCCGCCTGGGCCCGCTCGACTTCGCCGCCGGCCGCCTCTACGTAGCCGACCGGCTGAGCAACTCCATCCTGGTCGTCAATCCGGAAAGCGGCGCCGTCGAGGGCTCGATCCGCCAGCCGGGATTCGCCCTGGACGGCGTCTGCTTCGACGGCGCCTCGCTGTGGACCCTGGACGGCGCGCAGATGAAGCTGTTCCGCCTTGACCCGGGCGGCGCGCTGGAGATGCAGTACCAGGCCCCCTCGCGCCTCGCTTCCGGCCTGGCCAGCGCCGGCGGCGTCCTGTGGTGCGGCGACGGGACGGGGAAGATCTTCCGCCTCCGCTTCCCATGACGCGTTTGGCGGCGGCGCTGCTGCTGGCGGCCTGCGCCGCCGCCCTGCCGGCGCGCAGCCTGCTCGAGGTCCGCGGCGACTACCTGATCTACAGCTACGACCACAACTATGTCTTCGGCCAGGGCGGGGTCCAGCTGCGCTGCGACGATTGGACGGTGCACGCCCGCACGCTGGATGTCGACGTGTCGGCGCGCCTGGCCGTGGTTGCCGGCGACTGCCGCGTGCAGGCCGGCGGCCGGGAGTACGCGGCCGACCTGCTGGAAATCGACCTGGAGTCGCTGAGCCTGACGCTCGTCGCCTACGGGGAGAGCGTCCGCTCCTGGACCCTGGCCGGGAGCGGCCGCCAGCCCGGCGCGCCGCCGCCCGCCCCGCGGCGCCTCGAGCGCCGGCCCCTGGACGAGCTGCGGCGTTCGCTCGTCTACGTCCTCAACCAGCGCCTCGTCATCGGCCGCGGCTTCCGCGTGCACCATTACCAGTGCACGGTATTCCTGGAGGGCGCCCAGTCCCTTTCCTTCAGGAAGCTCAAGCTCGAGCGCGGCATGAGCACCGCGAAGCTCCGCGGATTCTGGCTCGACCGCCTCTGGTACTATCCCTCGCAGGGGCTCGTGGCCAGCACCCACCTGCGGCTGGAGCGCCCGGTTCCGGCCGGCGCTGCCCAGTCGGAAACGGCGCTGGACGTCAAGTACGATCCCTTCGGCCAGGTGGAGTACGGGCCGCCCCTGCGGCTGAATCTCAATTCGCGCAACTCCTTTCCCCTGTCGCGGCGCCACGAGGCCACGCTGAACTTCGGCTATCTGACCGGCAACCTCCTGCGCAGCGAGATGGCCGTCAAATCGCAGTGGAGCCCCCACTGGCGCAGCGAGGCGGGGCTGGAGTTCAGCCGCACCGCCGCCGGCCAGGAGGAACTCTGGCTGCGGCTGCGCTCCATGGCCACCGACCGCCAGCTGGGAGACCTGGCCCTGAACCTCGGCTACGAGCGGGCGGGGCAGGTCGCGGGCGACGTCTCGCTGCGCAACCAGGCCGTGAAGAACCTGCGCTTCTCGCTGGAGCACGCCTTCGCGCGGCTGCGGAGCGGCGGCGGCGAGTTCAGCCGCCGGCAGAGTTCGCGCGCTGCCCTGTCCTACACCCACCGCCTTTTCCAGCTGGGCGCCGACTATTCCTTCCACCGCGACCTGCTCCAGGAGCAGGCCCAGGGGACCCCGCGCTTCACCCTGCAGGCGACGCCGTTCCGCCTGTACGGCGGCCTGCTGCGGGTCGATTTTTCGTCCAGCTTCCTGGTCAACCGGCTGACCCTGGCCGGGCGTCACGAAGACGAGAGCCGGGCCAACCTGGCCCTGCAGCTGCGCAGCGAGCCGCTGGAACTGGGGCCGGGAACCGCCCTGAACCTGGCCCTGGCCGCCGAGCAGCTGCTGGACCGGGAGCGCGACAACCGCTTCACCTCCCTGGGCTGCGTTCTCAAGTGGACGCAGGAGCTGGGCGACCGCGCCGGGCTGGAGTTCCTGTACAACTTCAACACCCGCCGGCGCAGCGAGGATTGGCTCATCCAGGGCACGACCTCCCAGGACTGGTCGGCGCTGCTGCGGCTCAAGGAGAGCGGCCGCCGCCTCAGCGGCTGGGTCTCCCTCTCCTACGATGCCCAGCGCGGCCGCTTCACCGGCAGCTACCTGGATTGCCTGGTCAAGCTGTTCAAGAACTGGAATTTCCAGGCGCAAACGCACTACGATTTCCCCTTCCGCCAGCTCCACTACGACCTCTACCTGATCCGCGAGGCGGGCCGCATCCTGGTGCGCGCCTCCTACCGCTCCCTGTCGCGGCGCCTGCTGCTGGAGATCCTGCCGCGCTGAGTTTGCGAGTTAATAAAGTGGTAGTGATAGTGGTAGTGGTAGTAGCGGGCATTTACTCGAACTCTTTCATTTTTCTTTCACCTTTTTCCTTTCTGCGCATGCGTATCTGCAAGAAGCCGCAGGCCAGGACTTTTTCAGTTCTTCCCACTGTGGTTGCCTTGTCGATTCATTTGCCCGTCCAGGCACAGATTCGTGAGAGGAATGGGTCATGTCAGCGCTCGCGGCTACCACTGCCACTATTCTTTTCTAATGAATTGACAGCCGGGGCCGGTTCTGCTACAGTTCCCTCTCCCATGAAGCCGAAGCCGCTGCCCGATTCTCACTTCCAACCATGGACCTGGCCACCCTGCTGCTGATCGCCCTGGGCCTCTCCCTGGACGCGGCGGCCGTTTCCCTGGCCAACGCCTGCGCCTCTTCCCGCCTCGACCTGCGCCAGGTCATGGTCCTCTCCCTGCTGTTCGGCCTTTTCCAGGCGCTGATGCCGCTGGCCGGCTGGCTGGCCGGCCTGGGGTTCAAGGCGCTGATCCAGGGAGTCGACCACTGGCTGGCGTTTCTCCTGCTGGCGCTGATCGGCGGGCGCATGATCCTGGGATCGCGGCGCCGGGGGGAATGCCGGGCGCGGCCGGCGCGCCTGAACGCGGCGACGATGCTGGCCCTGGCCGTGGCCACCAGCGTCGACGCGCTGGCCGTGGGCCTGAGCTTCTCGGCGCTCGCCGTCGCCATCCTGCGGCCGGTGCTGGTCATCGGCGCCGTGACCTTCGTCCTCTCGCTGCTGGCCGCCCTGGCCGGCCGGCGCTTTGGGCCGCTGCTGGCCGGCCGCGCCGAGGCGCTCGGCGGACTGATCCTGCTGGCCATCGGCCTGAAAATCCTGGCCGAGCATCTGCGCGCCGGCTGAGACGTGGACCGGCAAAGGTTTTCCGGCCTGAAGCGCGCCTTGCGCGCCTTCCGCTACCGCAATTACCGCCTCTATTTCGGAGGCCAGGGCATCTCGCTCACCGGGACGTGGATGCAGCAGGTGGCCATGGGCTGGCTCGTGTTCCGCCTCACCGGCTCGGCCTTCTATCTCGGGCTGGTGGCGTTCTGCGCCCAGGTGCCGGTCATCTTCCTGGCCCCGCTGGCCGGGGTCCTGGCCGACCGCTGGCCGCGGCTGCGCATCATGCTGCTGGCCCAGGTGCTGGCCATGCTCCAGGCCTTTGCCCTGGCCTGGCTGGCGATCAGCGGCCGGGTCGCCCCCTGGCAGCTGCTGCCGCTGGCCCTGTTCCTGGGCGTGGCCAACGCCCTGGACGCTCCGGCCCGCCACTCCATGGTCGTGCAGGTGGTGGAGCGCAAGGAGGACCTGGGAAACGCCATCGCCCTGAATTCGGCCATGTTCAACGGCGCCCGCCTGGTCGGGCCGCCCATCGCCGGCATCCTGGTGGGCCTGGCCGGGGAGGGGACCTGCTTCCTGATCAACGGCCTCAGCTACCTGGCCGTGATCTTCGCCCTGCTGGCCATGCGCTTTCCGCCCCGGGCCCGCCGCCGGCCCGCCGCCGGCTTCTGGTCCGACCTGCGCGAGGGGTTCGCCTACACGTTCGGCACGCCGGCCATCCGCCGGGTCATTTCGCTCATCGCCTGGGTCAGCCTGTTCGGCGCCTCGTACCTGACCCTGATGCCGGTCTTCGTGGCCAAAACCCTGGCCGGCGGCCCGCACAGCCTGGGCTTCCTGCTGGGGGCGGTCGGCTGCGGCGCCCTGCTGGGGGCCCTGGCCCTGGCCTCGCGCCAGGCCGTGGCCGGCATCGAGCGCATCATGGTCTCGGGCACGCTCCTGTTCGGGGCCGGGCTGCTGGCCGTTTCCCAGGCGCGCCGCTTCTGGCAGGCCATGCCGCTGATGCTCTTCATCGGCCTGGGCATGATGGTGCAGATGGCGTCGGCGAACACCTTCATCCAGCACCAGGTGAGCGACGACAAGCGGGCGCGGGTGATGAGCATCTACACCATGGCCTTCATGGGGGCCACCCCGATCGGCAGCTTTTTGGTCGGCTCGCTGGCCAGCGCCGCCGGCGTGCGGGTGACGCTGGCCGCCGGCGGCGCGCTGACGCTGGCCGGCGCCGCCGCCTTCGCCGGCCGCCTGCGGCCGACGGCGGGCCGCGCCGAGGCCGCCCCCTAGGATTGGCTTGCCCGCGGCGATGGGGTACAATGGCCCCATGAAAAACGGCGCGGTGGTCTTGTTTTCCGGCGGCATCGACTCCACCACGGCCCTCTGCTGGGCGCGGAAGAGGTTCGCGCCGGTGCGCGCGCTTGTCTTCGATTACGGCCAGCTGCACCGCGTCGAGGTGGAGCTGGCCCGGCGCGCGGCCGGCCGCCTGGGGGTGGACTGCGACGTGGCCGAGATCCCCCTGCGCGGCCTGCTGCAGTCGGCCCTGCTGGGCGACGGCCGCCCCATCGCCGCCTCCCTGGCCGCATCGCGCCGGGAGGCCGGCCCGCCCTCGACCTACGTTCCCTTCCGCAACGGCATCTTCCTGGCCGTCGCCGCCGCCTATGCCGAACCGCGCGGCTGCCGCCGCCTGGTGACGGGCTTCAACTCCGTCGACACGCCCGACTATCCCGATACGACACCGGCCTTCGCCCGCAAGATGGCGGCGGCGGTCAACGAGGGCACTTCGGCCCAGAAGGGCGGCGGCCGCTTCCGCATCCACGCGCCGCTGGGGCGCCTGAACAAGAGGGAGATCATCGCCCTGGGCCTGGAGCTCGGCGCCGATTATTCGCATTCGATCTCCTGCTATCGCGGCAGCGAGGTTCCCTGCCGGCGCTGCCCGTCGTGCGACATCCGCTCGCGGGCCTTCGCGGAGCTGGGCCTGGATGACCCGCTGCTGCTGCGCCTGCACAAGGAGGGAAAGGCATGAGCTGGGAGCTGATCGTCAAGCAGAAGTTTTCCTCGGCCCATTTCCTGGAGCACTACCGGGGCAAGTGCGAGAAGATGCACGGCCATACCTTCGAGATGGAGGTCCACCTGCGGACCGCCAAGCTGGACGCCTCGGGCGTCTCCATCGATTTCGGCCCCATCAAGGAGTTCCTGCGCGGCCTGGTCCCCGACCACAAGGTGCTGAACGAGGTTTATGATTTTTCGCCGTCGGCCGAGAACCTGGCGCGCCACTTTTTCCGCCAGATCCAGGAGAAATATCCGGTGGCCAAGGTGATCGTCTGGGAGTCGGAGGACGCCGGGGCGGCCTATGTTGAAGATCCGTGAGGTCTTCTGGTCGGCCCAGGGCGAGGGGCTGCGCAGCGGCGTCTCCTCGCTCTTCGTGCGCCTGGCCGGCTGCTCGCTGCGCTGCCCCTACTGCGACACCCGCGCCGCCTGGAGGGGCGGGCGCGAATGCGGAGCGGCCGAAATCGTCCGCCGGGTGGAGGCGCTGGCCGCCGATCGTTGCCGGGCGCAGGTGGTGCTGACCGGCGGCGAGCCCCTGGAGCAGGACCTGGGCCCGCTGGTCGCCGCCCTGCGCCGGCGGCGCCGCTTCCTGGCCATCGAGACCAACGGCCTCCATTTCCAGGAGCTGCCCCTCGACTGGTGGACGGTCTCGCCCAAGGACGGCGCCGCCTTCCGCGTCCATCCGCGGCTGTGGGAGCGGGCCAGCGAGGTGAAGCTGCTGGTTACTCCGGAGCTGAGCCTGGCCGTGGTCAAGCGGCTGCGCCGGCGGACGCCGGCGCCGATCCTCCTGCAGCCGCAGCGTTTCGCGCGCGACCGCTACCGCCGCGCCTTCGCCTTTTATTCCGAGTGCATCCGCGCCGGCGTCCCCGGCGTGCGCCTGGGGATGCAGCTGCACGCCGTCTACCGCATCCGCTAAAGGCTGGAAAAGAACGAAGAGAAAACGAGATCGAGACGTCAGACGGTAGACGCCAGACGGTAGCAAGAGAAGAGAAAAGAGGAAGAATCCGCCCCATGCCGCTGCCCACGCTGCCCCGTTGGGTCCGCGGCAACGTTCTGGCCCCCGTCGCCTTCATCCAGGATCGACGTGCAGGGGCCGGCGGAAAAAAAAATTATTTTTTCTATTGCATTGCGGCACGATTTGAGATATAATGCCCGTGACTGAGTACGTGAATGGTTACAGT
>CAYXCX010000007.1:5608-9902 GCA_964463405.1 uncultured Clostridia bacterium | reverse complement strand
CGTTGCTTTGCCGAAGGTCCCCGCAAGATTTGGTCAAATCCCACCGTCCTCTTTGAAGACGAGATTTCCATGATCCCAGGGTTCGGACTACCGGAAGGAATTTCTAACTGAATGTTCACAAATCAAAAACTCAAGTCGGAGGATTGAATGAACATCTACGTCGGAAACCTGCCTTGGGAGATCCAGGAGGAAGAGCTGCGCAAGTCGTTTGAGGAGTTTGGCCAGGTGGCGTCCGCGACCATCATCAAGGACAAGTTCACCAACAAGCCCCGGGGCTTCGGCTTTGTCGAAATGCCCGAGAAGGAAGAGGCCCTGAAGGCCATCCAGGCTCTCAACGGCAAGGAACTGAAGGGCCGTCCCATGAAGGTCAACGAGGCCAAGCCCAAGACCGAGGGCGGCGGCAACCGCGACCGCGACCGCTTCGGCGGCGGCAACCGCTGGTAAGCTAAGAACTAGAAACCGGTTCGAAAGCCAGGGACGGTCCCGAAGGGCCGTCCCTTTTTTTTTGCCCGCTATTTTTGCCGTCTCTCCATGCCGTCCGTGTGCCGCTTGCGCCGGCTGGCAGCCGGCTGCTGCCGGCCGCCCCGGCTCACAGATTTCCGCAGGGCAGGCGGAAGGGGCAGTAGGCGCAGTGACGCTCGTCGTCGGGATTGGCCAGGAAATACTCGCGGGCATACAGGTCGCCGAGCAGGGCGCCCAGGTCGCGGTCGAACTCCTGCAGGATGCCGGCCTTCTCGCCGGGCCCGAGCTCGCTTCTCTCTTGCATGGGGAAGAGGGGCTTGAAGAATCGCTCGCGGCTGCGCAAGAGGACGTAGGCGCCGTCGAGCCGCTCCCAGCCCAGGCCCCTGGCCTGCGCCGCAAGCAGCAGGTAGACCAGCAGCTGCATGCCCGGGTATTTTTTCCTGAAGGCCGCGAGGGCGCGCAGGTATTCGCCCTCGCCCCTCGCCGCCAGGGCGTCGGCAACCGGGCCGGCGGTCAGCAGCCCGGCCGGTGAATACTGGAAGCCGCCCGTCTTGTAGTCGATGATGCGCAGCCGCTCCTGCTGCGTTTCACAGCGGTCGAGCCGGCCCCGCAGGGCCGCCGGGGAGCTGCGCCCTGGCACCGCGTGCTCGCCCTCCAGCCACTCCTCCAGCGGCCCCACGCGGATGCCTCCGGCGGCCAGGCGCTCCCGGTCCTCGCGGACGAAGCGGCAGAGCTGCCGGACCAGGCCCCAGGCGCGGATCCGCTCCAGCCCCTTCCCCGGGTCGAAGTGGAGGCGGCGGAACGCCGCCTCCACCTGCTCCCGCATTTCCGCGTCCACGGCGCGCCAGCCGGCGCCGGACATGGCGCCGGCGTCCGGGTACTTCTCGTAGAATGCCTTCAGCGCCTCATGGGCGATGGTGCCGATGATGCCGCCCTCGCTCTCGGCCGCGACCTCCTGCCGCTCCTCCAGGCCGAGGATCCTGCGGAAATAGAACTGCAGCGGGCAGCGGACGTAGGTCTCCAGCGACGAGGGCGAGAGGGACAGCCGCTCCAGGCGGGCGCGGACGGCCTCCGTCTTCTCCGCCCGCCTGAGCTTCCTCGCGCCGATGGCGAACGGCAGGGGGATCGCCGTCGCCGCCGGCGCCGCGCCGCTCCGTTTCTCGATCTCGTAGACGATGCGCTCGATGTAGCGGCTGCGCTCGCGCTCCTGCCCTTCCTCGCTGCGCCGCGGGTAGAGGATGTGGACGCGCCGGGCGGCTCCGAGCAGGGAAAAAAAATTCAGCGCGTAGATCCTTTCCCAGTCGCCGTGGTCGCGGAGGGCGAACAGGGCCCGGATGTCGGCCGGCAGGAGGGGATCGTATTTCGCCGTCCCGGGCAGGATGCCCTCCAGGGCGTCGAGGACGATGACCTCGTCGAAGGAGAGCCCGCGGAACTCGAGCGGGCCCATCACCTGCACCCCCGCAAGCGGCGAGCCTTCGAAGCGGATGGCGCGGCCGCGGAACAGGCCGCGCACCAGGGCCGCCATGCCGGAGGCATCGGCGGCCCGCAGCGCCGCCTGCCGGGAGGCGGCGAACTCCTCCAGCTCGTCCAGGACCGCCAGCGCCGCGGCGGCGTACTCGTTCAGGAACAAATGGGCGCCGCGGTTGCCCTCGCTGCCGACGCTCTCCAGGGCGCCGCGCAGGAACGCCAGCAGCGCCGGGACAGCGGTGATGCCTTGGGGGACGAAGCGCCGGTGCAGGGCGGCGACCTGGGACATGACGGCGGCGGCCAGCTGCGGGTCATCCCGGCCCAGCGTGCTCGGCAGCATGGCCTCCAGGGCGGCCTCCAGGCCGGCGGCGGTGACCCGGGTCAGGTTCTGGCCATGGATGATGCCCTCCAGGAGGTGGATGCCCCGCTTCAGCGGCTCGCGGTCGTCTGCGCCGCCCGAGATCTTCACGTAAGGGTGGCGGATCAGCTGCAGGTAGTCGTCGGCCGCGATGTCGTCCCCGCCGCCGTGCTCCAGGATGGCCAGCAGCGACTCGACCAGCTGCATCATGGGCGTCCGCTCCAGGGGATAGCCCAGCGTGATGTTGAAGGGCAGGCCGTCGCCGCCCTGGTCGAAGCGCGAGACGGCGCCCTGGACGAAGGGGATGAGCGTCGCCGCGGAGGGGAGCATGACGGCGACGCGGCGGCGACCTTCCTCGTCGCGGCCGCGGCAGGCTCCCTCCAGCAGGCGGAAGGCGTGATAGGCCTCGCTCTCCACGCCGTCGCAGGGATGAATCTCGACCTTGCCGGCCAGGTCGTTCCAGGCGGATGACGGCGGCAGGCGCGCCGGCTTCTCCAGGTCCAGGGCCTGGAGGGTCTCGGCCTGGAGGCGGAAGGGGGAGCGGGGGTCGTCCAGCGCCGCGGGATCGCTGCGCAGGAAGAAGCATGCCTGGCGCTCCCGGCGAAAAAAGCGGAAGAGGGCCTTCTCGCTGGCGTTCATGGCATTGAAGCCGCTGAAGGCCCAGCGGTCCGCCGGCGGCGTCTGCAGCGACCCGGCGGCGGCCAGCTCGGCCATGCGCCGGCAGGCCATGCCGGCGGTGGCCTGCACGCGGCCGCTCAGGCGCTCGCCGAGGTCGGCGAGAAGGCCGGGGATGCGGCGGATGAAATCCTTGTATGGCAGGTGGTATTCGCCCAGGGCGGCGAATGCCTCGTACTGATCGAAATCGATGCCCTGAACCCGGCCCCCCTCGGCCTGGATCTCCTCCAGCGCGGCCAGCACTTTCTGGGCCCAGGGCAGGAAGTGGGCGAAATCGCCCACCTGGCGGTCGCCGTACATCCGCCCCTGGAACACGGACAGGCAGCTTTCGTGGACGGCGTGCGCCGCTTCCAGTTCGCTGAGCACCCGGACGCCCGGCGCGTTCAGCCGGAAGAGCTCCGCGAAGAATGCCTCGATGGCAAACAGGGCCGGGGGGAAAAAACTGGCGCCGAGCGCGCGGGCCAGCTCCTGGCGCAGGAAGAAGCCGAAGCGCCGGCTGGGGAAAACGACGGCGGCCGCCGACAGGTCGTTTCCCCGGCGCTGCTCCAGGACCCAGGAGCAGGTGCGCCCGACCAGGCTGTCCCCGAGGCCGATCAGCTCGAGCACGGGACCTCCTCGACCTCGCCGCGGTCGATGTACAGGAGGAAGCCGCGGCATTGCCGGCCGGGGAAAAGCGGGCCGACCGCGCCAAGGTATCGGCGGATCTGGGACATGTGCGCCTCGCTCTTTTCCGGGCCGGTCTTGAAATCGATGACCAGAACCTCGTCGCGGCCGACCTGCAGGCGGTCCAGGCGGCGCAGCTCCGGCGCCCCGCCCTCCATGTCCACGACCTCCTTCTCGCTGTGGCACGCGGCGCCGCGGGCGAGAAGGCGCAGGACGTCGTCGCGGCGCAGGAAGGCCAGAACGGCCTCGCGGTCCGCCGCCGGCAATCCGGCTGCGGCGGCGAGCTCCGCGATGCGCGCTTCCAGGCCGCGGGCGTCGCGGACCGCGCCCAGCCTGGCGAGCAGGTCGTGAATCCGCTCGCCGCGGCCGGCCCCCGAGCGCTCGCGGCGCTTGCCGATCTCGCTGCGCCGGAAGACGAGATAGCGGGAATGCCAGGAGCGGGTGGGGATCCTCTTGGACGGGATGGCCGCGGGGCTGGCGCCCGCTGGCGCCCCGGCCGCAGCGCGCCTCCGCGCGAGCGCGCCGCGGACGAAGCAGCGGCCGCCCGGGAGTTCCCGCCAGGCCAGGAGCGGGTGGCGGCCGACGACGTCGCTCGCCCGCGTGATCCGTCGCGTCAGGCCGTCGCGCGCCGGCGCGGCCGGCTGGATGGCGGAGGCGGCGACGACGGGG
>CAYXCX010000007.1:0-5598 GCA_964463405.1 uncultured Clostridia bacterium | reverse complement strand
CGAACAGGGCCTCGCGGGCGCGGGTGAACGCCACGTAGAGGAGGTTGAGCAGGTCCATGCTGGCGCGGACGTTCTCGCGGCGGAATTTCTCGCCCAGCGCGGGATGGGCCGGCGCGCTGGCGGCCGTGATGTGGAACATCCCCTCCTCGTCCAGGTAGGGATTGGCATCCTGGCGGCCGCCGTGGTCGTCGAGCGGCACGATCACTGCCGGGAACTCCAGCCCCTTGGACTGGTGCATGGTCAGCACGCGCACGCCGGGCGCATTCTCGGGGAGGGCCACCGCCGGCGTCTCCTCGTCGGCGACCATCTTTTCCCAGCGGCGCAGGAAGCCGGCGATGGAGCTGCCGCCGTCGCGCTCGGCGTGGTGCAGGGCGTCGCCCAGGGCCATCAGGAAAGGGGTGTCCCCCGGGAAGTTCTCGTAGGCGCGGAACGCCTGGGTGATGTCGGAGAAGACGTCGTAGGGGGGCAGGAAGCCGACCGACTGGAAGAACGGCTCGATGAGCCCCTGCCAGCACCCGGGGAACCTCTCCTGGAACGACTTGTAGAGAGGGCCCTGGCCGCCCAAAAAGGCCTCCTCGCTGAAGCCGGCCGCCTCGCCGGGAAAGCGCTGCTCGGCCGCCCGGCGCAAGAGGTCGCCGCCGACGAAGGCGAAGAAGTTCAGGTCGTCGGGAGGATAGTCGAGAAAGCGCAGGAAGGCGATGATCTCGTTGACCCGGGGATTGGAGCTCAGCAGCAGCGACTGGTCGGAGAGGCTGCCGATGCCCCGGCGGCCCAGGTGGCGGACGACGGCGCGCACCTGGTCGTTCTTGCGCAGCAGCACCGCGATGTCCGAGGCGGCATAGCCGTGCTCGCCCGTGAGCCGGCGGATGATGCCCTCGATCGCGTCCAGGTGGGAGGGGCTCAAGGCGCCGTTGCCGTCCTCCTCCGCGGCGGCCTCCTCGCCGCCTTCCGCGTCCCCGGCCTGGGGCTCTGCCCGCAGGGTGATCTCCACGTACCCCCCCTGCCTCTTCTCCCCGTCCGGGAGCTTCTGGGCCGAGGCGGCGAAATTATCGCGAATGGCCTGCTGCAGGTCGGCTTCCGCGGCGATGGCCGCGATGGCCTGCGGCTCCCAGAATTCGTTGTTGAAGCGGACGATCTCCAGCCGGCTGCGCCAGTTGCCGTCCAGGGTCTCGGAGAAGGCGGCCGGGCTCAGGTGGCCGATGGCCGGTATCTCCCGGCGCAGGCGCTCCTCCTCCATCAGCTCGCTGTTGCCGCCCCGCCAGCGGTAGATGGCCTGCTTGCGGTCGCCGACCACGAAGAGCGACGCCCGCCTGTCCCGCGACAGCACCTCGTCGATCAGCGGCGCCAGGGCCTTGAACTGCAGGGTGGAGGTGTCCTGGAACTCGTCGAAGAGGAAGTTGCGAAAGCGGTCGGACAGCTTCAAGTAGAGGTAGGGGAAGGCTTCCTGCGCCCAGGAGTCGAACAGCCGGGAGAGGACGCGGCTGAACTCCTCCACGAATACCTTCTCCTTGCCGGCGTTCCACGCGGCGGCGAAGTCGCCCAGGAATTCCCGGTAGGGGAGGGTCTTGAAGGCGCTGTATGCCAGCGCCATCGCGCCCAGGGCCTGGCGCGCCGGCGCGTAGGCCGAGGCGAAGCGCTGCCGGTATCCGTCCGGGGCCCCCTTCACCAGCAGGACGTCGGAGCCCGGCTTGCGGAAAAAGGAGGCGGCGACGAGCGTGTCCAGGCCGCGAAAGCCGTCCCCCTTTGCCAGCGCCTCGTCCAGGGCGCTCATGAGCCTGTTCGTGGCGTAGGTGCCGTTCAGGAACCGGCTCCGCCCCCGCTCCCCCGCCTCTTCGCGCATGACGCGCTCGAGGGGGCGCAGCGCCTCCACCAACTCCCGCCAGCGGGACTCCGCCCGCTGGCGCAGCCCGGAAGGCGGCTCGTTCGTGCCGGCCTCGCCCTGGCGCAGCGTCCGGCGGAACAGGTCGGCGACCTTGGCCGTGATCGCGGCGTCGGCCTGCCAGCCTTGGCTGGCGTTCAAGCGCGAGAAGTCCTCCAGGAACGCTTCCAGCCTCGGCCAGTCGTTGTCGGCCAGGCCGGCGAGCAGCCGGCGGCCGCGGGACTCCAGCTCGTCGCGGGCGTCGACGGCGATCTCGTAGTCGGCGGCAAGCTCGAGGTCGGGGGCGACGACCTTCACCATGGCGCTCATCAGCGAGTCGATGGTCATGACGTTGAAGTCGTCGTAGTCGGCCAGGATCATTTCGATCAGCTCGGCGGCCAGGGCGACGATCCGCTCCCGGGACAGGCCGGTCTGTCCGGCCAGGCGCCGCAGGAATTCCCGGTCCTCGTCGCCCAGGGCGCCGCCGCCGGCGCTCAGCGCGAAGCGCTTCAGCTTGGACACGATGCGCGCCTTCATCTCCTGGGCGGCCTTGACGGTGAAGGTGATGGCCAGGATGGAACCCAGGCGCTGGCGCTCATCCGCGCCCGCCGCCGCTGGCTTCGCCCGGCCGGCGAAGGCGCCCAGCAGCCGGGCCAAATACTCCAGCGCCAGCCGGAAAGTCTTTCCCGAGCCGGCCGAGGCCTCGAGCTTCAAGACGGGTTTTTCCATCGCGTTTTCTTGCCCGATTATAGCACAAAGCGCCGCCTGCCCAGGGCGGCTTCTCTTGATTTGCCGGAGAAAATGAGATAAACTGGGCCGCAAGGAACGCGAAGAACGATGACGCAGCTCGAACACGCCAGGGCGGGGAGGGCCACCGCGGAGATGAAGGCGGTGGCCGCCGCTGAGCCCATCGCCGAGGCCGACCTGGTCGCGGCGGTCGCCGCCGGCACGGCCGTCATCCCCGCCAACCGCAACCACCGCCAGCTCAAGCCCATCGCCATCGGCAAAGGGCTGCGCACCAAGGTCAACGCCAACATCGGCACCTCGGGCGACTTCTCCAGCCTCGAGCACGAGCGGATCAAGATGCAGGCCGTCCTTGACTGCGGCTGCGACGCGGTGATGGACCTGAGCACCGGCGGCGACGTCACCGCCATCCGCCGCGCCCTGCTGGACCAGGCCACCCTCCCTTTCGGCAACGTCCCGGTCTACGAAATGATGGTCGACGCGCCCCGGCAAGGGACGCCGTTCGTCTCGCTGACGCCGGAGCGCATGTCCACCTACGTGCGCCGCCAGGCCGAGGACGGCGTCGATTTCATGACTGTCCACGCCGGGCTGACCCGCAGGGCCATCGCCAAGCTGAGGAAAAAGCCGCGCCTGGCCGGGATCGTCTCCCGCGGCGGCTCCATGCTCACCGCCTGGATGCTGCACAACGACCGCGAGAACCCCTTTTTCGAGCGCTTTGACGAACTCCTCGCCGTCGCCCGCGAGTTCGACGTCACCCTGTCGCTCGGCGACGGGCTGCGCCCGGGCTGCCTGGCCGACGGCAGCGACTGGGCGCAGTTCGAGGAGCTGCTCACGCTGCGCGCGCGGGTGCAGCGCAGCCGCGACGCCGGCGTCCAGGCCATGGTCGAGGGGCCGGGCCACCTGCCCCTGCCGCAGGTGGAGATGAACATGCGCCTGCAGAAGGAGGTGTGCCTGGGGGCCCCCTTCTACGTGCTGGGCCCGGTGGTCACCGACATCGCCCCCGGCTACGACCACGTCACCGCCGCCATCGGCAGCGCCGTGGCCGGCGCCGCCGGCGCCGACTTCCTCTGCTACGTCACTCCCGCCGAGCATCTGGGGCTGCCCGACGTGCAGGACGTGCGCGACGGCATCATGGCCGCGCGCATCGCCGCCCACGTGGCCGACATCGCCAAGGGGCTGCCCGGCGCCCTGGATCGGGACCGGCTCATGGCCGCGGCCCGCCGCCGGCTCGACTGGGCCGGCCAGGAGGCGCTGAGCCTCGACCCGCTGAAATTCCGCCAGGTGCGCGAGCGGCGCGCGACCCGCGGCGACGCCTGCTCCATGTGCGGCGACTATTGCGTGTATACGGTGCTCAAGGAATGCGACCTATGAAGGACGCCTTCAGCCTGACCTTCTGCGGCGTGCGCGGCAGCTACCCGGTGCCGGGACGGGGCAGCCAGCGCGCCGGCGGCAACACCTCCTGCCTGCTGCTGCAGATCGCGGGCCGAGCCGTCATCCTCGACGCCGGCACCGGCATCATCGGCGCCGGCCGGCGGCTGGCCAGGCGCATGCCGCCTCCCGCCTCCCCGCCGGCCCCGATCCACGTCTTCCTGAGCCACCTGCACAGCGACCACATCATGGGCCTGCCCTTCTTCGCCCCCATGTTCGATCCCCGGGCCGAGATCGTCCTCCATTATCCCAGCCCGGCCGGAGGCCGAGCCCGGGCGGCGCTGGAAGCGCTCTTCCTGCCCCCGTACTCGCCGATCACCCTGCGCGGGATCAAGGCCAGGCTGCGCTTCGCCCCGCTGGCGGCCGGCCGCGGCGCCGTGAGTGCGGGCGGCGGCATCGAGGTGGCCTTCCGCCGGCACGCCTCGCATCCCCGCCAGGGAGTCCTCATCTACCGCGTCGCGGCCGCCGGCCGCAGGCTGGCCTACGCCACCGATGTCGAAAGCCCCGACGGCTTCGATCCCGGCACGCTCGCCTTCCTGGCCGGCGCCGACCTGCTGGTCCACGATTCCCAATACCTGGAGGCCGATTACCGCGGCGGCCGCGCCGCCCGTTCCTGGAACGCCGGGCCGCGGCGGGGATTCGGCCACAGCACCATGGCCATGGCCGCCCGCAACGCCGCCGCCGCCGGAGCCAAGCGCCTCTACCTGTTCCATTACGATCCCCGCTACTCCGACGCCGACCTGGAGCGGATGCGGGCGCGGGCGCGGCGGGAATTTCCTCATACGTACCTGGCCCGCGAGGGCGAATCGATAAAATTATAAGGAGACCACATGTCAGGACACTCGAAATGGAGCTCGATCAAGCATAAAAAGGCGGCCCTTGACGCCAAGCGCGGCAAGATCTTCACCCGCTTCATCCGCGAGCTCACCATCTCCGCCCGCCAGGGCGGCGGCGACCCCAACGCCAACGCCCGGCTGCGCCACGCCATCGATGGGGCGCGGGCGGTCAACATGCCCAGCGACAACATCAAGAAGGCCATCCAGCGCGGCACCGGCGAGCTGGAGGGGGTGAATTACGAGGAGCTCTCCTACGAGGGCTACGGCCCCGGGGGCGTGGCCATCATCGCCGACGCCATGACCGACAACAAGAACCGCACGGTCTCCGAGGTGCGCCACGTCTTCAGCAAGTACAACGGCAACCTGGGCGAGTCGGGCTGCGTCTCCTGGATGTTCACCCGCAAGGGGGTGATCCTGGTGCCGCAGTCGGCCATCGCCGAGGACGAGCTGATGGAGCTCGTGGTCGAGAACGGCGCCGAGGACATGACCCGCGAGGGGACGAGCTACGAGATCACCACCGCCACCGAGGACTTCGACCGGGTGCACGATGCGCTGAAGGCCAAGAAAATCTCGGTGGAATCGGCCGAAATCGCCAAGGTCCCCTCCACCTACATCAAGCTTGAGGGCCGGCCGGCCGAGCAGATGCTCAAACTGTATGAGAAACTGGAGGAGCTGGACGACATCCAGAACGTCTGGGCCAACTTCGACATCTCCGACGAGGAAATGGAGAAG